>JBBRXC010000022.1:0-18132 GCA_038248745.1 Peptostreptococcales bacterium
AGGCGATCGCCATTGACCACCCCATCATCAGAACACCTGACATGGCCACGGCAAATAATACAAATGCTATCAATAAATCCATCTAAACCCTCACTCGCTAAATTTTATAGCCCATTATAAAACCTTCTCCAAAAACACCTTAACGATTTCTGGGTCGAACTGTGTACCTGCACATCTTTTTATCTCTTCCACTGCATGTTGATGATCCATCCCTTTTCTGTATGCTCGATCTGAGGTCATGGCATCGTAAGCATCTGTAATGGCAATGATTCTAGCTTCTTTAGATATTTCCTTCCCCTTTAATCCATTCGGATAGCCTGTTCCATCCCACTTCTCCTGATGTTCAAGAACAAAAACGGCTATCTCCGAAAATTCATTTGAAGTGTTAAGAATTCGGTACCCTATTTCGGAATGTTTTTTAATTTCATTCCATTCTTCTTCGTCTAATTTGCTTGTTTTATTCAGAATCTCATCACTAATACCAATTTTCCCAATATCATGCATCAACCCTACCAACCTCATTTGTGCCACATCGTCTTTACTGAAATACATATGGGTCGCAATGGTTGCACAAAGTTCGCCTACTCTGTTTGAGTGAAGCATCTCTCGATTGTTTTTTTCATAGAGCGAATTCATGATCATTTTAATCGTTTGACTTCTCATACTTGATGTTTCTGAAAGTTTATGCCGATACATATCATCTTCAGCATTTTTAAAAATTTCATCCATGCGCTCTTCTTTGATAGTTTTTACCGCGTATCCTAAAGAAATGGATAAAGGAAGTCCTTCAATAGTCTTTCCTTCAAACGAAGTTTTAATTCTTTCAATTAATTTTATTGCTTCTTCTTTACTTGTCTTTGGAAGTAATATAATAAATTCATCCCCACCAATTCTGGCTATTATTTCATCTGCCCTGCATTCACTTTTAAGTATTTCTGCGGCCTTGACTAGAATCAAGTCACCCGTTTTGTGACCAAACGCATCATTCGCAAGTTTCAGACCATTGATATCCGCCATAATTAAAGCAACTGGTAAATTCCTTTCGGTGTCGATTCTTTTTAATTCTTCCTCATAAAATCTGCGGTTGTATAAACCAGTCATATGATTATGATAAATTAGGTAATTTAATTTTTCCTGTGCTTTTCTGGTTTCTGTAACATCTTTCACAAATGTATTAAAATACAAAGGTTTCCCTTCTTGATCTCTCATCATACTAGCAGATAAATCCCCCCAAATGATGTTGCCATCCTTTTTTTGATAGCGTTTTCTCGTCTCAAATTTTTGCGATGTTCCATCAATCATCTTTGAAGCGCCCGTTGAACTGATGTTTTGATCTTCGGGGGGTGTAATATCCAAGAAATTAAGAGCTAGAAGTTCTTCAATAGAATACCCTATCATTTTACAAAATGTTTGATTAGCCCTTATAAATCTACCATCCATTGATGTATTTACAATTCCGATGGGCGCCTGTTCAAAAATCCAGCGATAGCTCCTTTCACTTTCTTCTAGTTTTATTTTCAGCTCTTTTCTTGCTGTAATGTTTTCGTGAATCCCGCTAACCAATAGTGGCTTCCCCTCAGATGTCCAAGAATTTATTTTTGAAAGGCTTTTAACCCAAATCCATCTTCCGTCCTTGTGTTTCATCCTGAATTCGAAATTATAACGATCTACTTTACCCTGGAAAGATTTGTCCATCACTACTTTTAATCTCCTGAAATCATCAGGGTGGCAGAAATTCTCCCATTTTTTGATATTCATAGGAAATAGTTCCTCAATTGTATACCCAATCATTTCAGCCCATCGCTCATTGATAATTTGCTCTCCCGTTTGTGCATTCCATTGAAAAGTTCCCAAATTAGCCCCTTCAATGATTGACAAATTCTCCGCTTTTGCCTTCTGAAGCTCTTCAATCGCATTTTTTTCTTCTGATATGTCCATAAACCATGTAATAAAATACAATTTTTCTGGGCATAAAGCTTTCACTTTATACCATTTATTCAATGCATTGGCATACTGTACGAATTCTTTTTCTCCACCACCTAAAGCAATCTCTCCATAAAATGAAATCCAATCAAATTCGTCTTCTTTAATGTTTGGAATAGCCTCCGTAATTTTCTTGCCAAGAATCGCTTCTCTATCAAGTCCAGTAATCTTTTCGAAAGCTTCATTCACCTCAAGAAATTCATAATCACAAGGGACGCCATCTTGATCACAGTGGATTTTATGATACGCATATCCCGCTGGAGAATCATTCAACAACTTTTTATAAAAATTTTCATTACCCATGTTCATCCTCCGAATTATAAATATCTACTAACCGAAATGTCGCCAATTCATTCACGGTTTCATACTTCCTATAATATAGTTTCTTTTATGGTTTTATTATATTCTCAAATTAATATTATATCAATTTTTTCTTGTTTCAGCAAGGTCCTTGTGGTACATAAACACCCAAAATATGGAAATAATTTATTGAAAATGATTGAAAGGTAGTGACTTAAATGGTAAAATATTAATTTAAGGTCAATCTTCTTCATAAAATCAGATTAACTCATTCTTAGGAGGTATAAAAGATGGTAATGGACAAGCACATTAAGGATATGTTGGAATTTTTATATGAAGGGATTTATTTTGTTGATCAAGAACGTACCATTACTTCTTGGAATAAAGGGGCCGAAAAAATTACAGGTTTTTCAGCAAATGAGGTTGTTGGTAAAAGATGCTATGAGAATATCTTGAACCATGTGGACAATAAGGGAAATCAGCTTTGTCATAACGGTTGCCCTCTTCATGCAACCATGGCTGATGGTGTTCCAAGAGAAGCTAGAGTATTTCTGCAACATAAAAAAGGTCACCGGGTTCCGGTAGCCATTAAAACGATGCCAATGTATGGCGAAAATGACGAAATCATCGGCGCTGTTGAAATCTTTCTAGACGATAGAAACAAGGTACAAATATTAAATAGTCTTGAGAAATTCAGAAAAGAAGCGACGGAAGATCCTTTGACTGGCATACCAAACAGGAGATTTATCCAAACTGTTTTAGAGTCAAGGCTAAACGAATACAAAGAACTTGACATCCCTTTTGGGGTGGCGTTTATTGATATTGATAATTTTAAAAAAGTAAATGACGTTTATGGGCATGATATTGGAGATGATATTCTTAAATTAGTTGCAGAAACCCTCGACACTAATATGAGAAAGCAGGATGTGGTTTGTCGTTGGGGTGGAGAGGAATTTATCATCGTATTTTCCAGTGTGGATGCCGAAGGAATTAAGGTAGCTGGAGAAAAAATGAGAGCCCTCGTTGAACATTCAGCCCTAAGGACACAAAAAGAAGAAATCGGCGTTACAATCTCAATAGGCATTACCATCGTTGGTCCTGAAGATACCATTGACAGCGTGATTAGCCGAGCCGACAAACTAATGTATGACAGCAAGCAAGCAGGTAAAAATCGCGTGACTTTTGGCTAAATCTCCGCTAGATTCGGGTGCCACTCAGCTAGGGCGTGGTGGCGCCAAACTCAACCTCAAATTCAGGTTTTCCTATAACCACTATTCCTATATCCCCGTTCACAGTCACCAAATCGCCTGTTTTAATCAGCTCTGTCGCTTTTGGCACGCCATTCACGGCGGGAATTCTCATTTCCCTTGCAATGATGGAACTGTGGACCAGCATGCCCCCTCTTCTTTCCACGATGGCGCCGGCCAATGAAATGATAAACGTCATTTGTGGTTCCACCGCATCAAAAACAAGCACCTCTCCTTTGGATACATTCTTAAAATCGTCAATGGTTCTGATCACCCTAGCCAATCCGGTAATTACTCCCGGCGAGGAAGGTTGCCCAACAATTTGTCTGGCTTTTCCCTGGTTTTTTTCCTCTTTTGTCTCATCGATTTTTTCTTCCGGCAATTCTATTGGGTCCTTGCCAAAAAAACCATCATAAAGGGTTTTCCACTGGGAGATTTCATATTTCTTTGGCATTGCACCAATTCTATTGGCCTTGTAAAGCCGTTTCAAGCATTCCTGAATAAACACCAACAGCTGATTTTCTATCTTGCCCAGCAAAATGTTGTCATCGTCTCTTAGTTTCCAGCTTACCCGGCCGATTTTAAGCCACTGTTCTCCTACATCTGTATTTCCCTGTTCCAGGATTTTTTCGTAATACCGGCTTGCCAGGGCTGTCTCTTCGGCATTGGTTTGTGGCACATTGATCCGTGTGGCATTGGCGTTTGCGGTATCATTCCCAGTGCCCGGAGCATCTTCGCCTGGAATATTTTCTTCCGGAGCATCGGCCAGAGAGGTTATCACCCTCAGAATCGCCTCAGGTGCTGATTTCAAGCTGGTATTATTATAGGAAACATCCATCTCATTGTTCAGAAATTCCAAAAATAATGAAGCGAATTCACCGCCAGAAGTCTCCAGCTCCTGAACAAGCTGTTCCCCCAGTATTCTCGTCTCTATCATTTCAACTATCCGAGTCTTCACCTTTGGTTCATTTCGCAACTTGTCAGCCAGATCTTTAATCCGCGCATTTCGCTTTTGAGCAAGCATGTCCTTGGTTTTGAGAAGAAGAACAAATTCGTAAGGATCCTCTGGTTTCATCATATCGTTGTAATAGGATCCAAAATTCCGAATGCCGTTGGCAAAAGGAATAAAGTCATCTCGATAAACCTTTTCCCATTTACTATAGCTTTCTCCCCGCTTTTTCAATTCTTCCAGCAGTTCCGCTTCTTGCAATCCCTCTGGTGACTTTTGGGAAAGCTGATTTCCTTCCATTTTCAAGGCTGGAATCAGCTCATTTTCAACCTTTTCAGCCAGTTCAATCAGTTTCTCTCCAGATGGGGTTAAAGTGAGATACCACTCACGTTCCTTGTTTTCATCTTTTTTAAATACAGTGATTGGCCTGACCTGAAGAACTGTGAATTCATCTTCCACACCAGTCCACTCAATATCAATGGGTACGCCAAATACCTGTTCCAACTTGATGATTTTGTTATATAGAACCTTCAGGGAAGCTTGATCAAGGGTTTTTCCAGAAAAGATTTTAGTTGCTTTACCGGTTCCTAAAACTTCTCCGTTTCCTAGGGCTTCTCCGTTTCCAACCGCTTCCCCAGTCATCTTGCTGATTCTGAACCGCTCTGGTGCTTTTTTATTGTCAACAAGTAAGTTTAGGGTTCCTCTAATAGCTTCCACAATGATATGCTCCCTATCTCCGCTGGAAGGATCCATGGTGAAGGCAAGCCCTGATATGTCCCTATATTCCATTTTTTGAACCAGCACCGCCATGGCACTTTTTGCCGGGTCAAGTCCCGATTCTTTTTTATATAGCAAAGCCCGGTCACTCCAAAGAGATGCCCAGACCAATTTTACCTTTTCTATAATTTGCTGTCCACCTGACACATTAATATAAGATTCATGAACGCCAGCAAAAGAAAATTCCTTGGAATCTTCATCTGGAGAGGAAGATCTGACCGCAAATTTCGTCCCTGCCGGCCATTTAGCCACAGCCTCCATAATCTCAATTTCCATCTGCTTTGGCATTTTCCCCTTGGTAAAAGCCAGCCTGATTCGCAGTGCAGAATCCCACACCTCTTCCCAGCGCATGTCTTCAGCGTTTTTTTTCATTAGTTCCTGATCAATATTATGTGCCAGATTGTTGTTCTCAATGAACTCAAAGTAGCTATCCGTAGTGACCGCAAACCCATCCGGCACCCGAAAGCCCTCTTTATTACAGGTGGAAATATTCCTGGATTTACCACCCACTTTACTGACCGAAACCTGCCAGGCCGTTTCAACTGGTACTAAATAGGCTACTTTGGCATCCATTCAAATACCTCCTGAAATTTACTCACATAAAAATACCGGTATACTTCCACTAGCACAATGGCAGTGGAGGAGGCCTGTACAAAACTATTTAAGTAAGGGTGCTTTTCCGTCAGCAGTCCCGACCATTTTTTGATTTCCTCTCCATCGGAAAGAATTCTACTGTTCCCAGTGATCGTCAGTGCACTAATATGGTTGATGCTATTGGGTTGCTGCCCTCGGTTATCAACCATCAGCGCCACCCGATTATTTCCCTCCAAAAGGGAATACTTTCTTGTTTCTTTAGGTGTTGCAAATACCAAATATTTTAAATCTTCAGTGGTAACAAACCCAATCAAGGAAGTATACGGTTGCCCGGCTCCCTGCGTGGCCAGTACAGCAAAGGATTGGCTTTCGCACAATTCTTTTATGCTTTCCTGAATAGACTGCTTTTCATCCGGTATTCCTTGCTTCATTTTAATATATATTGGTTCATCATAATCCATTTGATATCTCCTCCATTTAAGCCAGAGTTTTCACCAGTTCCTCAATAACTTGATCTTCATCATTGCTGCTTTTCACCACATTGCTGACCGATTTATAACTTGAAGGTTCTTTCAGCTTGCTCCCATTGGAGGTCACTACCAAATGCAACTTTTCCATGGGCACTGTTTTCAAAAATTCCCTGGCTGCTGGTGCCAATCCACCAGCCCATAGAGGCGTGACCAAAATCACTTCATCGCCTACCTCAAGATTTTTACTTAATTTAATCTCAACAGGCTTGTTTAATGAAGAATAAAAACCTCCCTTCATAAAACCAAAAAATCCATTCCAATTTTTATTATCTGAAATCACCACGGTCTCGCAAGAAAGCTTTTCTGCCAGTTTTTCGGCAACCCTTTTGCTGGCCCCTGTTCTTGTAAAGTACACAACTTTATAACTCATCTTCTTTTCTCCTTTCGAAAAAAACCACACTTCATCTATATTTTCTTATTTGCAATGGTACTCACAAAGTCTCCACCTGGCCCACCATAGGTGCTAATGTTGGCACGACAGGTGAATCCTTGATTGGTCCATTGATATGTCAAGCCGTATTCATCTTCGCTTATATTGAGATTTTCTGCGCCATCATATTTAGAAGAATAAAATGATCGAAATTCTTCTTTATTCACATTCGTGAAATATGTCTCTGTATAAATCGTTTCCATGCCGTTCATCTCCCTCACTTCATAGGTTAGTTCTTGTAGCGTTGCTCTTCCATAAGGTTCAATCAAATCCCTAGGGTAATCGCTGAAATATGGATTTTCTGAAACATATTCTGACGGTTTCATTCCAATAATTAGCGAAACTTCGAGACCATTTTCTCCCTCAAAGAAATTTACGCCTATAGGATTTTCGCCGATGTTTGCCTCAAGACTATCCTCCGCGCTGTATTCCTCATCAATACTTGTCGCTAACCCACGGTAATATGCCATTGTGTCTTTGGCTGATGCACTGGAAAGATAGCTAACCGCGTAGATATCTTTTCCATATACATAATTATAATCATCTCTCACTGAAAATCTTACACTTTCTATCTTTACGCTATTATACAATGGGAGAATGTCTTTTGGATACCCCGAAAGCAGTTCAACGCCTCCTGACTCAACCTCTGGTGCTGGTGCTGCCTCCTTGCTATCGCTGCATGCCCCCATAAAAACCATCATTGCCATTACCACCGTTGCTACCAGCAACACCTTCAAGTAATTCATCATCCTGTTTCCTCCCTTATTATTTTTATAACAAAAATCTTGCTACACCAGTTTTCTTTGCTGCTTCTGCAACTGCCGCTGCAACCGCTTTTCCCACTCTCGGATCAAATGCAGACGGTATAATATAATCAGCGGTCAGTTCTTCATCAGAAATCAGTCCCGCAATGGCTTCAGCTGCTGCAATTTTCATTTCTTCATTAATATCGGAAGCAGTCACGTCAAAAACGCCGCGGAAGATCCCTGGAAAAGCAAGCACATTATTCACTTGATTAGGGAAATCACTTCTCCCGGTTGCTATGACAAGAGCCCCTGCAGCTTTTGCCTCCTCCGGGAATATTTCAGGCGTCGGATTGGCGCAGGCAAATATAATGGAATCTGGCGCCATGGTTTTAACCATCTCTTCCGTTAAGGATCCAGGGGCCGAAAATCCGCAGAATATATCAGCACCGATGATTACGTCAGCCAAGTTGCCTTTTTTTATAGTCCTGTTGGTGATTTTAGAAATTTCCTCTTTGCTTTCATTTAGACCTTCACGCCCTTCATAAATAGCACCTGAACGATCACATAAAATGATATCTTCGTAACCGGCTGAATAAAGTAGTTTGGTCACTGAAATCGCAGCAGCTCCTGCCCCATTAATGACGATAGAAACCTCTTCCTTCTTCTTGCCCGTCACCTTCATGGCGTTGGTAAGTCCTGCAAGAGTGACGACAGCAGTTCCATGCTGGTCATCGTGGAAAATTGGAATATCACAGATTTCCTTCAACTTGCGTTCTATTTCAAAGCAGCGAGGAGCCGAAATGTCTTCCAAATTAACGCCGCCGAAGCTCCCTGAAATCAAGTGAATGGTTTTAACGATTTCATCAACATCTTTACTCTTTATGCAAAGTGGAAATGCGTCTACATCCCCAAATTCCTTGAAGAGAACACATTTGCCCTCCATAACAGGCATTCCCGCTTCTGGACCGATGTCCCCAAGTCCAAGAACAGCGGTGCCATCCGTTACCACAAGACAAAGGTTCCATCTTCTGGTAAGTGTATATGATTTATTCACATCTTTCTGTATTTCAAGGCAAGGCTGCGCCACGCCTGGTGTATACGCGATGGAAAGATCTTCTTTAGTATTTACCGGCACTGTAGAAATCACTTCTATCTTGCCTCGTTTCTCGTAATGATAAGCTAGACTTTCATCAAAAATTGTCATATTATTTACTCCTTTGTTTATTTATTTATTGATTTACTTGTTTATTTACATAATGATACTTTGGTCTTTTTTCTTTTTAAAGATAAATCTTTTCTGGATTTGGAAGCTCATAAAAAATAGGGTGATATCCACAAATATTTTTATTACCGTAATGTTTACTGGTAAAAGTTTCAGACTAGTTACAAGGAACCAGCTAAAGAGAATTTGGCAGCCAAACAATATAAAATAACCAAATGTTTCTTCCCAATTATTTTTTTGGCTTTTAAATACCCAATGTTTATTCAATATAAAGTTCACACCGCCTGCCACTACACGCGCTGCAACTGTTGCCTGAAGTATTCCTATATGCCCTGTTCCAAATACTAAATGGACAAATACAGTAAACAACGATACATCTATAATGGCCGAGAAAAAAGAAGAAAAACTATACTTGAATATATTCAAATATATAAGTATAGCGTCCCTAAACGGATTAAAATGAGACGACTTATTCTTTTCGAAATAAATTGCTTCAATGGGCACTTCAATAAATGGTATCCCCATATGCCCCATGACCATCAAAAGATTCATCTCATACTCATATTGATCTCCGGGTATAGATAGACTTAGCTTCCCAAATTTTCTTGGAATCCCCCTTAAACCAGTTTGTGTATCCTTACATTTTTTCCCTGTGCTTAGAAAATATACCAAAGATGTAATATGATTTCCAAAATAGCTTTTTAACGGAATACCTTTTTTTCTAAAATCTCGGGTGCCTAGGATTAAGCCATCAGGATTCTTCTGTAATGCATTGGCCACCTTCAAAATATCTTCTGGAGAATGTTGCCCATCCGCGTCCGCTGTGATATATCCACTGCATTTAGGATAGTTTGTTTCGGCGTATTGAATCCCTGTTTTCAGCGTAGCACCTTTCCCCATATTTTCAGAATGATTGCATAGATCACAGGGGTACTGAGCTTTTATAGCATCAAAAATATACTGGCTCTCCTGCCCACTTCCATCATTCACAATAATGATTTGAAACGCCATCCTAGTTAATTTTCCAACTAAATCCATTAATTTTTCATCTGGATTAAATGCCGGTATGATCACTATTGGTCTCATCAAATTCTCCCTTGCAGAAGTTTGTTTCCCTCGAAAACTTTATGCATTATTTCCGGGTTGCACTCTTTACCAAATTGACTACAGCTAAAGCATTTTGAAATTTCTGGCGCCTTTTTTCTGGCAACGATTTCCCATCCAAGTTTTAAATAAAATACCGGGACTTTTCCAACAAGCCAAGCCTCATTGCCGCCCATTTTTATTATTTCCTCTTCTAATATGTTCATCAGTTTTGTCCCCAGCTTTTCCTTCCGGTAGTCACTGTCCACCGCCATATCCGCCACCACAAATTCTCCGTTTCGGTTTTCTAAGCTGGCACCGCCAATCAGTTTTTTATTTTTCGGATCAATACATTCCCAGCATTTAATAACGTTCTCAGGTTTTTCAATACCAGGTTCTGTTTCTAACCCATTCTCATAAAAAAATTGGGACAATTTTTCATAATCACTGCTTTCATGAATAATATACATATCTTCTCCTCTAGACCGTTTTTTTTATTATCTCATTAACTGATAGTGTTTATGTGTTTAGCATCTTATTCATACTTGAACTATACCACATTTTCAGGGGCTTTTTCTACTGATTAAACAAATTATTCCCAGAGTAATTAAAAGCCCTGATTTCTCAGGGCTTTCATTTTTAATTAAATTTTCTCCACCATGTAAAGCGAATTCAGATTAATAAAGTAATTAATAGCATCATTTTTTGGGTCAATATTGATTTCAACATTGTTGAATACAAGCAATACCTTGACTTCGTCCGATTCCAGCTGTAAGCTCATGTCTTCAAACTCTGCCTGATTAGATCCACTTATCTTGCCTGGCGGGAATTTCTTCGTAATAACATCAATAAAGTCATTCATATCCTTGTTGATAATCACCTGATCATTTAGCTGAATCTCCAAAACTGGGATGCCATCCTTAGAGGTGGTTGTCCAATAAATTTTATAGGTTCCCTTTTCCCCATCTACTGTGATGAAATTTTGCCCTTCCCCATATTGTTCCTGAGGATTGAATGCCCAGCGATAATCCCCAATATCAATGGCCTGTGCTCCCAAATACAAACTGGTTCCCAAAACATCTGTCGGTCCACCATTATCATCTTCTTTTGGAAAAACCTTATCAAAACCAAATGTCTTTTTAAAGGTAAGGCTATCTCTAAGTGCAATGTCAAACCATGCCGGCAGTTTTGAACTTTCCGTATATGCCAGATAATCTACAGCATCCGTGATTGATTCTCTGACTTCCAGTGTAGGCTCCGTAGCGGCTGCAATCAGTTGATCGTCCACAAGCATCTCTTCACTAACCAGCAGTGTCTCCAGCCTGTTCACCTGGGCAGTCACCGGCAACGCCTGGTAGCCTATGATCGGTAATACTGAAATAATCGCTAAACTGCAGGTGATGGCGACAATCCAAGGATGTGCTTTATTTTTTAGCAGCAGTAATAAAATCGCTCCAGCCAACGCTACGATCCATATAAGGATGAAGTTATATTCGGCAGTCTTCAACCCTGACTTCCCCAGCTGACTGATTAATGCCCAAGCCTCGAAGACAAGTATTACAAGAGCGGCTACTGGATATACTCTTCGGTAAAATTTTGCCACACCGGATTCATGATGCGTCACCATGATATGTAGCCAAATTCCCCCTATTGTATATGCGGCGGCGATACTAGAAAGTCTGAAAAATTCTGCTCCCGTGCCACCCATAACGGTTCGTCCTGCCCAGATAAATAATACAACTGTCAAGGCCAGAACAATAGGCACCATAATATAGCCAAATAGAATTTCTACAAAACGCGGTTGCTTCTGTGCCACTTCTCGATGTTCATCCACCGCTCCCTTTCTAAAATCAGGGAAATATCCTACGTACAGGGTGAACACAAGGAAACCAACGACAGTGCCAATATACATATAAACCTTGCCGCTCATATCGTTGTAAATAAGTGCCTGTACCGCACCGGCTACACCAGATGCTCCCGTCATCATCACAACCCCATAAATAACGGCAATAAAGAAAGCCTTGTGCGTCATAAAAAAGGATTTTGCAAAATCATATTCAAGTTTTATTTCCTTGCCCCCGGCTTCAGACACTCTGGTCTCAGATAGGATGGCATTTTCATCCTGTGCTCCCGCGAAAATAACAAAAACCAGATAGCTGACCAACATAACCATGGTCACGCGAGCGATAGAAAGAACAGAAATCGTTGCAAACCTTGACTCCATAAGCGTAGGATCTGTGCCGCCAAATAGATAAAGTAAAACAAATGTGATGCCAATAGCCGCAATTCCTAAGACGTTCGCAACTAAAAATGCTTTTTTATTATTATATCGGCTTTGTGCGCCGGTAATAAGCATCAAGCTGAAAATAGCCCCAAGTGCAAAAGACCAGTGTAAACAGTTAAAAAGAAAATTATAAGGTTCCTGCTGTGGCCATTCCAGCTGAATCCGAATCATCGTCACGATTGCAAAAGCCAGCGCACTGCCAATTGCTACCGGGAACGTTTTAAATGCTTGAATCCCTCCTGTCAGGGATTTATTTATAGACCTGATTATAATATTCATAAACAACACCTCCTGACTCTCTTATACCCATTTTTTCTAGTTTTGCAATGGGGGATCTCCTCAGACTATTTACCTTACATTTGCCAATAAATCGTGACTACTGTTGTTGAAGTTTTATCTTGAATTTTACCCTCAACAGCTACAGTGCTTAAATAGTCTTTTAGTTTTGTCTCTTCCTCAGCCGAAATATTTTTGAAAGATTTCACTCTGTTAATGTACCAGATGTAAGCTTCTTCTATAGGTTTTTCAATAAGCCATTCTTCCTGGCGGCAGGTGAAACGCGGGCAATATCCAAGTTCCCACAACATTTGGAATGCGTAGGTAATATTTTCATCTGTTGTCTCGGCTTTATTGTCAATGCCTGCCAGATGAATCACCTGATCCATAATCAAGTCCTTACGTCTCGCTGATTTAACCAAGAAACAATGTTTTTTTGCACAGGCAAGCATTTTTTCGAATGTTTCCGCACTATTAATGCCAGGTGTCATGTGTGCAAATACAAGGTCAAAATTTCCCTCGTATTTTGCTTTTTTCACATCCAATTCATTCCAATCCCCTGCAATAAATTCAACATTATTTGTTCCATTTTTTTGTGCTCTTTCTCTTGCATATTGAATCATCTTTGGAGAAAGATCATAACCCACCACTCGATTGACTTTTTCTGCCAGCGCAAGGGCATACACGCCTGCGCCACAGCCGATATCTAGCACCGTCATCTCCTTTGTCAGTTCAATCGTCGCATTCAGGTCTTTCAAAAAATCATTTGATTCCCATTTCGGCATAGGCTTCTCCTTGTAGTAATTAGAGGCGCTATCCCACATTTTAATACTTGCATCCATATCTTTATCCGCTTTATTTACCCAATTCTTCCTGATTTCTTCAATATCCATTTTTCTCCTTTTCAGCTAGGGCCTGGTGGCGCACTAATTTCAGCTAGGGCCTGGTGGCGCACTAATTCGCTCTAATTCCCTACAATTCGTTGAGTATCCAATTCATTCAGCCACTCCCTGCTTGGCTTTACACTTTTCATCATCAGCATAAATCCTATTACAGCAAGTAAGTTAAACAGAGGGAACATACTCAATTCTACAATATTCATCTCGACACCTTTTAAGGCCATATTGATGATCATCGCCGAAAGAGCTGTCAGCATGGTAAACCCTTTGATTATTATTACAGAGGTCAGCAGATATCCCATTGGTTTCTTTTGAAGCAGTAATACCGCTGAAAGGATTGCAGTGGGTACAATAAATCCGAGGTCCATTCCTTGTATGACAAGCGCCGTGTAATGTTCAAGACCGATGGGAACCGCTCCCTCAAATATAGAAGGGGCGATTTTTCCAAGCCAAAGCATGCCAATCCCAAGACCGACAAATAACTGAAATCCAGCCAAGAATTTTATTGGCATTTTTTCGTTGAACATATCAGGAATTTTTTCAATTTCAAAGCTCATCATACTTAAAACAAAAGCATACAGACTCAAAGACATGAGGATGACATACACGATAAAAAAAGCATTGTAGTGCCATAAAAAAGTGTATGACATATACGTGTAGAGAAAATATCCTAGCGTGCCCGTCAGCATCAATCTACCCCGGGGTGCTCTTTTATTTGTTAAATACAAGGAAATCAGCAGTAATGGAATCCCCATTACAAGGGTCACAAGATCTCCGGCCTTTCCCTGGGCAACGACAGATATAGAATCGTTCTGATAAAGTCCGCTTCCATAAATTTCAACAGTTTCCCCGGTAATTGCCTGAAACGAATACTGTCCTGACCCACCAGTTGAAAACAGTCCCGCGAAACAGGCAATTAGAGATAAAACGATGATGAAAAGTACGAGAATATTAATTGGTTTTATATATTTGATCATTTGAACCTCCGTATTTCAGCTAGGGCCTGGTGGCGCACTTTCGTGCGAAGTGCGCCACCAGGCCCTAGCTGATCAATTTATCTGCTAGTTTCGTCATGTTTTCCGGCAAGCCCATGGTTTCTGGTGTACCAGGTTTTACCGCTCTTTGCATTAATCCTGTGACCATCTTATGGGCCAAACTCATCTTCTCGGTCCGCAGCTCTCCTCCAAAGCATTCCTTTGCGATGGCAGCTTCAAGCAGTTCTTCAGGGAAACAGTTTTTTATTGTTTCTTGAAAATTTTCCGGAAGACCGCAGCATAAGAATAAAGCAACTCTTTTATTTAACAGCTGGTTAAGGTTTGCTTTACTGTATTCCTTAAATTTTTTATGGATTTGACCCATATAAATGGAGCCTCCTATAACAACATTATCAAATTCATCGATCAAAGGAACCTTATCCGTCTTGATATTACTAATGAGTACCTCTCCATCAATTAATTCCTTTAATTTTTCTACGCATTCTTTTGTGTAACCATATGTACTGGCATAAATGATCAGTGTTTTCATCTTAATGTACCTTTCTCTTTTTCCATTCTGTATAAATTTCCCATTATTTTATTTATGACATTTCTTGCTTCCATCAACTCTTCGTTAGTAATATTCGCAAATACTTCCTCAACAAAGGCGGTCCCTTTGGGTTGTGTCTTCTCCCAGAATTGATAACTTTCATTCGTCAGATTCAACCGGGTCACTCTGGCATCTTTCTCATCCTTCTTCATCTTCAACAATCCCTTTTGCTCAAGTTTTAATGCCAGCTGCTTCACATTTTGATGTGAACTACCCATTTCATTTGCTACATCTTTCATCGTCGGTGCCTCATCAAATAGATTATCTATAATAATAGACATCATCCATTGCTTTGAGGTTACATCAAATTCTTTCAGTTCTCTTTCCAACAGCGTATCCATTCGGTTCGCTGAAAATAAAAGAGCGCCAAAAATAAATTGTCTGTCTTCCATTTCTTCTAATTTACTCAAATGTCGGCCTCCTTCATTTTCTACAAAAGTATTTTTGCAGAAATATAGGTAATATATTACCATTAATAAGTAATATATTACCTATATTACCTTTTGTCAAGCGTTTTATTTTAAAAAATAATGAATCACAAGTTGCAAGGTGGTATAATTATAATTGCTTTTGAATCAAATTGAGAATAATTATATCGGAAGAATTAAATGAAGAGGTATAAAGATGGAATTTTTAAAAAATTATAATTTGCCTGATACAACTATCTGGGCTGGAAGAATCGACAGTCTTGACAACTATGATGCATTTCGCTGGCATCAATGGATCAAGTTACTTGATTTGAATAACCTACCTCCACTTCTTTCTGAAAACGAAAAAGGTATCTGCTTTATTGGTTTCTGCAGTGATGAAGGGGTTCGTCGAAACCTTGGCAGAACTGGAGCGGCAAAGGGCCCAGAGAGTATACGCCGTGAGATGGCAAATCTTCCATGCAGTTTTTCTAATAATATCCGTCTGTTTGATTGCGGTGATATAATCATTGAAAACAATAACCTTGAAGAAGGGCAAGAGATTCTTGGAATGGCTGTACAGAAAATCCTTTCCGCCGGTCTTTTTCCAATAGTTCTTGGTGGCGGTCATGAGACAGCCCTAGGGAATTACCTGGGGATACAGACAAATCTCGAACTCAATTCGAGATTCAAGAAAAAACCAATGCTCGAGAATTTCCTGGTTGATCATAACCCTGAAATTCCATCACTTGGTATTATTAATTTCGATGCACATTTTGACCTTCGTCCTTACGAGGACGGTGGCAGTTCCGGTTCCATGTTCAGACAAATTGCAGATTTAAGGGCTGCTTCTAATCTTGATTTTTCCTATTGCTGCCTTGGCATACAAAAACACAGCAACACTGTTCAGCTTTTTAAAACTGCAAATGATTTAAATGTTTATTATACCCTTGCAAAAGACATGATTCACGGAGATGACTGGTCTATCCTGGAAAGTCTTGATGAATTCATCGGGAAGAACAACCATATATATGTTACCGTATGTACCGACGTGTTTTCTACCGCATATGCCCCAGGCGTCAGTGCAGCGCAAAGCCTTGGATTGGATCCGGAAAAAGTTATCATCTATATTAAACATATCATCAAATCTGGGAAGCTGATCAGCTTTGACATTTGTGAAGTTTCTCCCCGCTTCGACTTGGACAGCACCACTTCAGATCTTGCCTCGGTCATTATCTATTCTATTATTACAACCTTGGACGAATTGTAAATTAAAAGTGATGAATCTTTTCAATCACTGCATCTAACTCTTCTTTTTTGCTTTTCTGGTAGATGCTTGAGATTTGATCGTTTCCTTCCAACGTTATGTTTAATACTAATTGCTCAATTTCGTTTTCCGACAATTCGATATTGGTGATTCGTTTCGGATTGACATAGGCCCAAACGCCTGAATAATCATCCATATCTTTATTTTTAGTTAGTGTTTCGCTGATAATGATTAACTCTTTATCACATAATATCAAAATATGGACGGGTGCATTTTTCTTGTCAATCATCATGAAATATTTGGTATACATGCTTTCCTGGAAAATAGTAAATAGTACTTTTTCTCCCTCGATTACACTTCGATTGGAATAATTCAAAAACTTAAGATTATCCGGGTATAGAAACGCTAATTCAGACTCATTGCTGATTTCTTCATCACATATTCCATTCATTCGTTTTCTTATATTTGTGATAAGCTTTATGAACTTATTCTCACTTGTCGTATTAAAAATAAAAATACATGTCTCTAATTTTCCGTCTATGATCCCACTAATCTGGATCCATGAATAGAGAAGTATTCTTCCATTTTTGATATAATTTATGTTTGAGGGCAAGAAAATGTCAGCCTTTACTTCTCCATCAATATTTTCCATGATCACGATCTTATCTTCAAAATCGCAAATCAATTTTTCATTTTCTACTATTTTACCCCATTTCGTTTTCTCCAAATAAATACAATAGGGGAAATCAGTAAATTCTTTGCCCATTGTTAGAAAGTTTTCCCGGAAATGTTCAGGAATTTCGGAAATATCTTTTACAATGATGGGCCACGGATTTGTTAATAACATAATACCTACCTCCTTCAATGTTTTACAATAAAATCTCCCACTGATCAATTTATATCTTCGCTACGCCCTCCGGCATCAATTCTATGCCGCACTGGCTGCTAACACCATTAAAAATAATTTCTCCTCTGCTATTTTCAAGCGAGATCTCTACTTTACCAAAAATCCCCTCTTTAATCTGATGGGCCATTGATCCTAAATGGGGAGCTTTGAGAAGTCCTCCTAATTCCATACTAGCCTCGATTTTTAAGACCAGGTTCCTTCGCCTCAGGATTAATTTTGTACGCGAAGAAGAGAATTCAGTTAATTCTAACTTACTTCCGTTATAGGTTGCAAAGCGGTATTCTGTACCATCTATGCATAAGTTGCAGATGAACCCTTTAAAGGAATTCCCTAAAAATGGTATATTTGCAACCGAACACATGAAGGATGCATCCGAACCTTCAAAATTATTTGAATGAAGCCATAAGTAAGATTTTGGGAAAGATGTTCCCCAATCTTTTTCAATATAACCTTTCCCTTGGTTGAAAGAAATTTTCTCCCCATTTAAGTCCAAAGATCCTTTCAGCCAATGGGTCATGCTCACGATTCCATGATTGCACTCCATTTTAGGTATATATGCAAATATACCCATTATGTTTGGATTTAATAAAGAAGTTTTAATCCCTCTAAAAGGGCCAAAGTTGATTTGTCCTTTTATCTTTACGCCA
>JBBRXC010000023.1:0-17726 GCA_038248745.1 Peptostreptococcales bacterium
GGATATTATGGATTTAATAATATTGGAGATGAATCAATTCTAAGAGCAGTTGTTGATAATTTAAAAGAGAAGTTAGACCATATTGAAATCACTGTATTATCTCAGGATCCAGTTTCTACAATGGAAAAATACGGTGTGCATGCAGTAAACAGAAAATCAATGATTGCTATTATAAAAGCAATCAGCAAATGCGATATTTTAATTAGTGGAGGTGGAAGTCTTCTTCAGGATGTAACGAGCAAAAGGAGTATTTTTTATTACCTCTTCATTATGTGGTCTGCAAAAATATTTGGGAAAAAAGTGCTGATTTATAGCCAAGGGATCGGGCCGATAAACTCAGTATTTAATCGGAAAATAACCTATCGGACTTTAAATAAAACAGACGGAATTGTTGTCAGAGATGATGCGTCAAAAGAATTACTTATTGAAATCGGTATACCAAATGAAAAGATTGTAGTAACAGCTGATCCTGTCCTTAGAATTAAACCTGTTTCCTTGGAAGCGGGGAGAAAAATACTTAAACAAGAAGGATTTGTAAAAAATCCAGAAAAGACAACAATTGGATTTGCCATAAGAGAAAGAAAAGTTGACAGCATATTCGTTGATCAGCTCTGCATTTCCATGAATAGACTTATTGAGGAATATCAAGTGGAAATTGTCCTCATCCCTTTTCATTACAGTGAAGATATGGGTGTTGTCGATGAAATCGAAAAAAGACTGGAAAACAGAGTTTCTGTTATCAGGCATAAATATCTGACAGATGAAATGCTTAGTATCATCGGGAACATGGATTTTTTAGTGGGCGTCAGGCTTCATGCCCTAATTCATGCAGCAATCATGGAAATTCCAATGATTGCCATATCCTACGATCCAAAAATCAATTCCTTTATGCATTCCATCGGACTTCGGGCCATGTGCAGCATTTATGATTTTGATAATGAGTATTTTATTGAAGAATTTGAGAAAACCTGGAAGAACAGGGTGAACATAAAGAATAAAGTTAGCGAAAAAATCGAAATGCTCATCAAAAAGCTTGATATGAATGAAGAAATAATAAAGGAATTGATGGAGAAATAATATGGAAAGTTATAAAACAATAAAAATACTTGATGTGCCTGTAGATATGGTAAATAATCAGCAGGCAATGGAAGTTTTCAGAGGAATGATGAGGAGTGATGGCTGCAAAATAATTGTTACCCCTAATTCAGAGATTGTTTTGAATGCAACAAAGGATTTAGAATTAAAGCAGTTGATTGAACAGGCAGGGCTTGTTATTCCAGATGGTATTGGGCTGGTATACGCATCGAAAATATTAAGGGAACCTCTTTCAGAAAGAGTCACAGGTGTAGATTTTTTAAGTCTCGTATTAGAAGATTTGGAAAAAACGGGTAAATCTATCTATTTGATCGGGAGCAAACCGGCGAACAAAGAAAGAGCATCAGTGGCTGAGCTTGCAGGAATGGCAATGAAAAAGAAACATCCGGGGTTAATGATTGCTGGTACCAGAGATGGCTACTTTCAAAAGGAAGATGAAGAAGATATTATCAGAGAAATCAATGGGTCTGGAGCAGATTTTCTTTGTGTTGCATTGGGTTCGCCAAAGCAGGAAAAATTTATTTTTGAGAATAAAGATGCGTTTACAACAGTTAAAGTTGGCATGGGTGTCGGCGGAAGTTTGGACGTATGGGCAGGGACGGCTAAAAGGGCCCCAGTGTTCTTTCAGAAAAATGGATTGGAATGGCTTTACAGATTTATAAAAGAACCGACAAGATATAAAAGAATGGCGCAACTGCCATTATTTATTATAAAAGTAATTGTTAATGGCAAAAATTAGGAGGAAGAAATGGCGTTGAAAAAATTAGAAGATATTTCAAGAAACATTAGAATCAGTATTATTAAAGCAGTTCATGCTGCAGGATCTGGTCACCCGGGGGGATCCCTGTCAGCTGCAGATATTTTAACCACGCTTTTTTTTCATGAAATGAATATAGATCCAAAGAATCCTAAGATGGAAAACAGAGACAAATTTATCCTTTCAAAGGGTCATGCGGCGCCTGTTCTTTATTCAACGTTGGCAGAGAAGGGATTCTTCCTAAAGGAAGAACTGCTTACTTTGAGAAAATTGAACTCGCACATTCAAGGCCACCCGGATATGAAAAAAGTTGTCGGCGTTGAAATGTCTACAGGATCACTTGGACAGGGATTTTCAGTGGCTGGTGGGGTTGCAATGGCAAATAAAATGGATGAAAAAAGTGGCAGAGTTTATGTATTATTAGGAGATGGAGAATTGCAGGAAGGGCTGGTCTGGGAGGCCGCAATGTCTTCGGCTCATTATAAACTTGATAATCTTGTAGCAATTGTTGATTGGAACGGTCTTCAGATTGACGGCAAAAATGATGAGGTGATGACGGTTAAACCCATTGATAAGAAGTTTGAAAGTTTTGGTTGGCATGTTATATCTATTGATGGGCATAATTTCGGTCAGATCATCGATGCATTGGCTCAAGCTAGGGAATTTAAAGGCAAACCAACCGCAATTATAGCGAAAACTATCAAAGGCAAGGGCGTTTCCTTTATGGAAAATGAGGCTGGATGGCATGGAAAAGCACCAAATGATGAGGAAGCAAAAATGGCAGTTGAAGAATTGGGAGGATTGTGGTAATGGGCGTTAAAATGGCAACAAGACAAGCGTATGGAGAAGTGCTCATTGAGCTTGGAGAAAAATATGAAAATATGGTTGTATTGGATGGAGATCTTTCGAAATCGACAATGACAGCTGAATTTGGAAAAGCCTATCCTGATAGATTTATTAATATGGGCATTGCTGAGCAAAATATTTATGGCGCGGCAACTGGATTTGCAATTTCAGGAAAAGTTGTTTTTGCCAGTACCTTTGCCATGTTTGCGGCAGGCAGAGCTTTTGAAATTATAAGGAATTCAATCGGATATACAAAAGCAAATGTTAAAATATGTGCAACACATGCGGGAATCACTGTAGGGGAAGATGGCGCAAGCCATCAGACGTTTGAGGACCTGGCATTAATGAGAACAATTCCAGGAATGATGGTCATTAATCCTTCAGATAGTGTTTCTACCAAGAAGCTTATAAGGCAAGTGGCCGAAATAAAGGGGCCAGCCTATGTAAGACTTGGCAGATATGCAGTTCCTGATTTTTATAAAGAAGATGATCTGATAGAAATTGGAAAAGGAAACTGTGTCAGAGAGGGAAATGATATTACGATTGTTGCCACAGGGATTATGGTCAACGAAGCGTTTTTGGCGGCAGAAACCTTAATGGAAGAAGGAATTGAAGTTAGAGTCATTGATATTCATACGATAAAGCCTTTAGATAAAGAAATTATTATTAAAGCAGCGAAAGAAACAGGACTTATCGTTACGGCAGAAGAACACTCGATCATTGGTGGCTTGGGTTCAGCTGTTGCGGAGGTTGTTTGCCAGAACTATCCCGTTAAAATGGCATTGGTTGGTCAGATGGATACTTATGGCGAATCCGGCAAACCGGAAGAATTAAAGAAAAAGTATGGCATGAATGCAGATGCTGTTGCTGCTGCATGCAGGCGACTTTTAAATAGGTAAATAGACCATTTCATAAAAAAATTTTATTTATTATAACTTATAGACACCTCTTCCCGTTAGTAGATTCTACAGGAAGGGGTGTTTTTTTATTGCTTTGAAAAATATGACAACAATTAATATTTACATAATTGTGAAATAATGGTAAAATATTACAATGCAATGCTGCTGAGACACGAAAAAAAGGGGGAAGGGTCTATTATATTGGATAGAGCTGTATTAAGAGAAAAACTTATCAATGCTGACGATTATTTTGAACGGATCAAGATTGGGGTTGTTCCTTTATGTCAGGGAGCAGGAGCAACATTGATAGCTACTTCAACAGGAAAATTATTGAGCGGTAATAAAAATGTTAAAGTTTCTTTTGTTGAAATAGTAAAAGAAAAGAACTTGGGCAGTAAATACACTTATGATTCTTTAGGAATTGACAAAAGATTTGCAGGAAGAAATTTCAACGATTTATTCCAATTGAATTTAATGGGTGAAACAACCAGGGGGCTAACGAATATCGATGACGGCATAAATTGGATATTACATAAACCTAAGGACAAAAAGACAGAGAAAAACTTGGATAAAGTGTTATATTCCCAACAATGTTTAGATAACTTAAGAATGATCAACAATGCAGCAGGAGATATTATCATATGTGATTTTGAAATTCACACTCAGATGATGGAACTTTTACCAGATATGGATGTCTTAATAGTTGTTATTGATCCCATGCCATCATCGCTTTTGGCTGGATTTCCAATGCTTGCTTACTGTAAAAGTCTTGAGGAAAAAGGGCGCCGTATTTTTTGGGTGGTAAATAAAGACAATGGTGGGATAAATAAAAGAGAATTACACCAGTTTTTAAAATTAAAAGAACTGTATTATATCCCGCTTATAAAAGGGGATGAATTGTATTCTGCTGAATATAATTGTCTGTTACCAGTTTCCAATAGGCAAATAAGGATTGCATTGGAGAACCCTTTGAACAAAATTATTAAGTCGATTTTTGGCTAATTTCTTTTACAAAGCTCGGAAAATGTATTATAATAAGAAAGGACATTAAAACAAAATTTAGCAAAAAAGGGGGAGTTTTACCTTAATGATTATTTTTGATAAGGTGACTAAATATTACAAAAAAAATGTAGGGTTAGAGAATGTAAGCGTAACAATAGGCAAAGGGGATTTTGTCTTTTTAGTAGGGCCAAGTGGGGCTGGAAAATCAACTTTTATCAAGCTGATATTAAAGGAAATTGAAGCAGACTCAGGGAGTATCAGGGTGAATGAAACAGAAGTAACCACTCTTTCAAACAGAAAAATTCCTATTTTAAGAAGAAATATAGGTATAGTTTTTCAAGATTTCAGATTGCTTCCACAAAAAACTGTGTCTGAAAATGTTGGATTTGCAATGGAAATAGTTCATAAAAGTCAAAGAACCATTAAAAGACAAGTGCCTCAAATTTTAAGTCTTGTGGGAATATCAAATAAAGGGAACAAATATCCAGATGAACTTTCTGCCGGAGAGCAGCAGAGAGTTGCGATCGCAAGAGCTATTGTAAACAATCCAACAGTTCTGATTGCAGATGAACCTACAGGAAATCTTGACCCAGAGACTTCATGGGAAATCATGAAACTGCTTGAACAAATAAATCTTAGAGGCACCACCATCGTCATGGTAACTCATGCAAAAGATATTGTTGATAGAATGAATAAAAGAGTAATTGTAATAGATAAAGGCCGTATTGTCAGAGACAATGTGGGCGCTTACGGTGCAGAATTGTATGAAGAGCCTTGCCTGGTTACTCCTGTTGAAGGAGGTGTTTTTACTAAAGATGATGAATAGTATGATTTACTCAATAAAACAGGCCTTCATCCAAGTGCATAGAAACAGAGCAATGAGCTTAGCTTCTGTATTTTCAATAACTGCTATGCTACTGATTTTAGGATTGTTCTTTATAGCAGTTGTGAATATCAACATGGCTACGGAAGCTTCAAAAAAAGATTACGAAACGGTTCAAATATATTTATTGGATGAGACAACCTATGAAGATGCCCAGCTTATTAAAGAAAAATTTGATAGTTTGGAAGGCGTGGCGAATACAGTATATTTAAATAAGGATGCCGCACTTTCACAATGGAAGAGTAAATGGGGAGAAAGCGGCTATTTGCTTGATTCGCTTTCTAACAATCCTTTACCCAATTCCATCTTGGTAATGGTAAGTGAACTAGAAGCAGCCGACAACGTTGTGAAAACGGCGAAAACAATAAACGGAATTGAAGATATTAAATATTACAAAGATACCGTAGAAAAACTCCTTAAAATAACAAATTTTATTCAGATATCCGCCCTAATTATTATGTCGTTTCTTATCATCGTATCAGTAGTGGTGGTTTCAAACACGATTAAACTAACCGTGCTCGCCCGTTCAAGAGAGATCCATATGATGAAGTATGTGGGTGCAACCAATTGGTTTATAAGGGGCCCTTTCCTAGTGGAAGGGATTTTAATAGGAATAATTTCTGCTTTAGTTTCTGTTGGTTTGATAACCTTCAGTTATAGTAAAATATCTGAAATGATTGGTCAGGATGTGTTTATTATACTCTCCACGCCTATTGTTCCCGTCAATTTTATGGCAATGAATCTTGTAATTATATTTTTGGCAGTAGGGGTGAGCATTGGCGCGTGTGGCAGTATTATTTCAATGCGCAGGTTCTTAGATACGTAAAAAGGGGGTTCTATGAAAAGAATTTTAATATTTACATTAACATTTGCTTTAATGGTATCCTTGTTTAATTTTGGGTTCTCTTATGCGACAAAAGCAAGCCAGGAGGATCTTTCAAATGTAAACAATCAAATCAGTGATGCGCAGAAGAAGCTTAATGAAGGTAAATCAGTTGAAATTAAATTGAATAAGGATATAAGTTCTCTTGAAAACCAGATTAATCAAACACAGAATGATATCAATAACTTAAAAGGAAATATCAGCGCGACACAGGATAAAATTAATGAGGCGCTGGCTCAGTTGGTTCAGGTGGAAGCCGAAATGTCGATGCAGAACCAGCAGTTAAGTGACAGATTAAGGATCATGTACAAAAACGGTGGCGTAGGGGTTCTGGACGTGATTTTAGGCTCCAACAGCATCTCTGATTTCATGACAAATATGGATATGGTGCAAAGGATTTATGAAAGTGACAAAGAGGTTCTTAAAGCCATGGAAACCCAGTATGCTATCATAGCAGCACAAAGAGAATACCTGGTTAATTTACAGGCTCAGCTGGAAATCGACAAGCAAGAGGAGGCAGCCAAGCAAAATGCTTTGCAGACTGATAAAAGTCAAGTTGCAGTAAAAAAATCAGAAGTGTCAAAAAACAATAAAGCATTGCAGGAGCAGATTAACGCACTTTACGCAGAAGCAAACAGACTGACAAAAGAAATCCAAGGCTTACAGGGGGGTGGAGATTACTCCGGCGGCATCATGAGCTGGCCTGTAAAGGGCAGAATATCATCTCCTTTTGGGTACAGAATACATCCTATTCTAAAAACAAAAGAACTCCATACCGGCATAGATATTGCAGCATCATCAGGCACTACAGTGGTTGCTGCCAATGGAGGGACGGTTATAAAATCCGGATGGAACAACAGCTATGGAAATTTATTGATGATAGATCATGGTGGCAGTATTGTAACCTTATATGCGCATAACAGCAGTCTTCTTGTTAAGGTGGGAGATGTTGTCTCTAAAGGACAGGCAGTGTCAAAGGTGGGATCTACAGGCATGTCAACGGGTCCACATTTACATTTTGAAGTTCGGGTGAACGGCCAGTACAAGAATCCCATGGATTGGTTATAATATATGAAGAATGAAATAAACTCAATAGTCCGTGAATTATTAAATAAAAGGGGTATATCAAAAGAAAAAGATATACTTGAATTTTTATCCGAAAAACCAAAAAAAACTTATGATCCATTCCTTCTTCTGAATATGGAAGCAGGAGTGGATTTAATATTGTCTACAATAAAAAACAGGGATAAAATTTGCGTTTATGGTGATTATGATGCGGATGGCATTACTTCAGTCGCAGTGATGATGGAGATCCTATCACATTTAACTGACAGGCTTGAATATTATATTCCCTCCAGGTTTGATGAAGGATACGGATTAAACAAAGAAGCAATTACAAAAATAAAACAACGTGGAATTAAACTAATTATTACAGTGGATTGTGGAAGCGTTTCTTTTGAAGAGGTTGAACATGCAAAAAAACTTGATTTAGATATCATTATTACAGACCATCATAATATTGCAGCTAAAATACCTGATTGTTTCGTGATTAATCCCAAACAAAAAAATTGCGAATATCCATTTAAAGACTTGGCTGGTTGTGGTGTTGCTTTTAAACTAGCGCAAGCCATACAGGTAAAAGCCAATCTCCCAAAACAGGTGCTTTCCAATTTACTTGATTTGGTTGGCATTGGAACTATTGGAGATATAGTTCCACTCATTGATGAAAACAGAACATTGGCTAAATATGGGATCAAGGCTATTAACAACAGCAAACGGCAAGGGCTGATACGGTTGATAAAAGAAGCAGGACTGAAATATGGAGAAGTTAGCTCGGAAAATATCGCCTATGTGGTAGTGCCTCACATAAATTCGGCTGGCAGAATATCAGAACCAGCAATAGCATTAGAACTTCTGATCTCTAAAGATTTACACATGCAGACAGAAGGTGTCAACAGTTTAATCCTATCTAATAAGGAAAGAAAAAGGCTTCAGGAAGAAGGGTTTCTGCAATGTATTTCCATTGTCGAAGCATCCCATTTACAAGATAATTTCAAAATTATCTTTGCCGAGGGAGTCCATGAAGGGGTCGCTGGCATTGTTGCAGGGAAAATAAAAGATAAATATGAGAGACCAACGATTATAATAACGAAGAGCGGTGACTATTTAAAGGGAACCGGACGAAGTGTCGAAAATATTGATATTTATGAAATTTTAAAGACTGTTGCGACGTTGTTTGAAAAATTTGGTGGACATTCAGGTGCTTGTGGCTTCACGATGAAAAGCGAAAATCTTCCCAAGCTAAGAGCTTCTCTTGAAAAACAAGTGAATAACCTGTATGCTGAAGACAACTTGCTGTTTTCACTTGAAAAGGACATGGACCTTGAATTTAATGGTAATGAAATGGATACTGCCCTCGTGAAAGAACTTGAAAAGATGGCCCCATTTGGAAACGCAAATAAAAAGCCTGTTTTTCAAATTAATCATGTTGAAATAATGAACCTCTTATTTATGGGCGCTGATCATAAGCATCTTCGTTTTAATTCACGCTGTAAGGATGGGACGGATTTGCCTTGCGTATTATTTAATAATGCGGGAAAATACTCGCTGGATGTCTTAAAAAATAATAAAGTGGGTATTTTAGGGTATCCAAACGTTAATAGATGGAATGGAACCGAGAAAATACAGTTTGTAGTTAGCGAGATAAAGTGTTAGAATAATTTAGCGGAGGAAGATAAATGTTTGCAATGAGGAAAAGAAACTTAATATTTTTGATTATTCTGGTGTTCACTGTAGGAAGTATTGCAGGGACTTCTTTGATATATTTTGCAGGAGAACAATTAACAGGACAGGTATTGATCTCAAAGTCAGAGCTGACTGGCTTAAAGGATTTAGAAAAAACCTACCATGAAGTTGATCTCTTGAAACAAAAAATTGAAGAAATATCTCTTTATAACGTGAAAGATGCGGATTTAATTCTTGGCATGAAAAGAGGCCTTTTCCAAGCGGTAGGAGATCCTTATACCAATTATTTGACCAAAGAAGATTATGATTCTCTAAAGATTATGACAACAGGACAACTGCAGGGTATTGGGGTTACTGTTACTGTAAAAGATAATCATGTTGAAATAGTAAGCACAGTGAAAGAATCACCGGCATACAAAGCGGGGTTAAAGAGCGGAGATGCTATATTAAAAGTAGATGATGTGGAATATGATGGAACCCAGCTACAAGAGGCAGCAAGTGCACTTAGAGGAAATGCCGGAACAAAGGTCAAGGTAACCTTTCTCAGAAAGGGTATAACAAAAGAAGTAACAATTGTAAGAGCAAATATTGAACTTGAATCTGTTACATCAAAAGTGATTGAAGGGAATATTGGATATATTGATATAAAGTCATTTGAAATAAATACAGGAAAAGATTTTGAAAAAGAATTAAGAGCTTTAGAAATGAAGGGTGTGGCAACATTAATCATTGACCTTCGTGATAATGGCGGAGGAATTGTGGAAAGCGGCGTTCAAATAGCGGATTTATTGGTTGATGAAGGCGTGATCGCTTATACAGAAGATTATAAAAAAGATAGAACTTATTATAAATCTGTATCCGGTAAAACAAAATTGCCATACGTTGTGTTGGTAAATGAAGGGACTGCAAGCACTTCTGAAATCCTTGTAGCAGGAATAAAATATCATAAGGCGGGTGCCATCGTAGGAACCAAAACCTATGGAAAAGGAATTATCCAAACGGTTGCAGAAGTCAGCAAAGACGATTATATGAGAATAACGATTATGGAATATTTTGCGCCGGATGGGAAGAGAATAGACAAGGTGGGAATAACGCCAGATTATGTTGTAAACTTAGTTGAAGATGACTTAAAAGATTATCAACTTGAAAAGGCAATTGAATTGTTAAAAAAACAATAGTGATTTCTTTGGTATATTGACTGGTGGAAATGGTCATGATATAATTATACGGTAAAGTGTTAAAGTGCTTGAAAGGAGAAATAATATGAGTTATGATTCCAAATTCAAAAGACCTGAAATAGATGAGTTATTCAGAGCCGTTTTATTGCTGAAGGATGAGGAGGATTGTTACAGGTTCTTCGAGGATCTTTGCACGATAAATGAGATACATGCTTTTGCTCAGAGGTTAGAAGTTGCGAAGCTACTTTCAGAGAAAAATACTTACAATGAAATTGAGGAAATAACAAAAGCAAGCACGGCAACCATTAGTAGAATAAATAAATGCTTAATTTATGGCGCAGAGGGATATCAAAGAATTTTAGCAAGGATGAAATAAATTTAAAAACTTTGAAACGTCAACTTTTTGGCGTTTTTTTATTTAAGGAGAGAGTTTGAACATATATTATGACATAGGAGAAAAAAGTAGCAATATACGCAGCGAAATGTTGATTAAAAAATCGTTGAAGCTTTATAACATTGAATATAATCTGAAACTGTCTACAGAGGAAATTGAGCAGGAAAGGGTAAGTAGAACCCAAAAGGGGAAACCTTTTTTTAAACGGATCCCTTTGGAATTTTCGGTCAGCCATTCGGAAAATATATGGGTATGCGCCATGGGTCATAGTAGAGTGGGGATTGATGTTCAAATTGAAAAGACCGCCAAAACACTTGAAATAGCAAAGCGCTTTTTCACAAAGGAAGAATCGGATTTTGTGTTACTAAACGGCGCCTCAACTTTTTTTGAAATTTGGGCGATGAAAGAAGCTTTTGTAAAATTTACAGGAGAAGGGATTTCATATGGATTGGATAAATTCACAGTTGTACAAGATGGGAAAGTGATAGATAAGATGGAAAATCCGGTAAAATGCCATTTCCAGAAAATCAGGTTAATAGAATCCTTTTCATGTTATGCTTGTACTACTGAAAATGAAAAAGCTTATATAATAAAATTGTAAATTTATGATGCAGATACAGGTTAACAGAACAACATTTATCTTCTGATTTATGATACAATAATAGAGTAAGTACTAGATTAGGAGATATTAATCGGGAATGATAATGAAGAACAAAAAAGAAACAGAAATATCAATTAAAGATAATAAGATGGGTACTCAGCCGATTATTCCGCTTGTGATTTCTATGGCGGTACCGCCGATGATATCCATGTTCATGCAATATACGTATAATTTTGTAGACTGTATGTTTGTTTCCTGGGTTGGCGAGGAAGAACTTATTGCAGTTTCCCTTGCATTTCCAGTAACAACACTTATTTTATCTGTTTCAATAGGACTTGGCGTAGGTACCAATGCGCTTATTGCAAGGAATCTCGGTGCAAAAAATCAGGATGGAGCAAACAACGTTGTTTCCCATAGTTTGATTCTTTCTTCTGTAGTGAGTATACTGCTGACTATAATAGTTCTGCTCCTGTTAAAACCGTTTTTTAGTGCATTTACCGATGATCCGGTTATATATCAATTGGGGCTTGATTATTCCTACATCGTTGCGTTTATGGCCTTTGGAAATATGATGCATATTTCCATTCAGAAAATTATTCAGGCAACCGGAAATATGATTTCTCCAATGTTGTTCCAAATGGCTGGTGTCCTTTTGAATTTTGTATTAGACCCAATACTTATTTTTGGATTATTTGGGATGCCAGAAATGGGTGTTAAGGGTGCAGCAATTGCAACGGTTATAGGCTATCTGTTTTCTATGATTCTGGCCTTTTATGTGTTGATTTTCACAAAACAGAAAGCTAAAATTAAAAAAACTGGGTTTCGTATTGAATGGAAATTGTTTCTGGATATCATCGTTATAGGCCTACCATCCTTGATTATGAATGCGTTGGGGGCTCTTATGGTTATCTTTGCAAATATATTTTTAATAACATTTTCTATGACAGCTGTTGGATTTTTTGGTATTTATTTTAAAATTCAGCAACTGATAGTAATGACGGTGAATGGCCTCATTCAGGGGTGCATGCCAATCATGGCATATAATTATGGTGCAAACAATAGACCAAGATTGATGGAAACATTTAAGATAGGAACTCTGTTTGCGGCTATTTTGATGGGCATTGGAACAATGATCCTCTGGATTTTTCCGGAACAGTCTTTGGGAATCTTCAATGCATCAGACATTATGCTGGACTTTGGAATTCCTGCCTTAAGGATTATGAGCGCCAGTTACGTTCTGGCAGCTTTTGGATTTATGTTTGCATCCTTCTTCCAAGCGACAGGAAGAGTGGGTTACAGCTTACTTATTAATCTACTGAGGCAGCTTGTGCTACTTGTACCCTTCATGTGGATTTTATCCAATACTATGGGGATCAATGGTATTTGGTGGTCCTTCATAGTTTCAGAAATTATCACCACAATTATTTGTATATTCTTGTTTTATAAAGAGGAATTTAATGAATCAGCAAATAGCTGATTTAACAACATACGATTAAAGGAGCAGTTTGAAATGATGCGTACAAAAAATATAAAAGACATCGCTATAAAATATTTGGCATATAGGGACCACACAGTATATGAAATGATCAAACATCTGAAAGAAAAAGAATTTGACCAAGTTGAAATTGATAATGTCATCACTGAGTTACTTGAATTGAAGTACTTAGACGATTATAATTATTGTAGGAAATATATGCCATATTCGGCCGGTAAAGGTAAAGGAAAAGAAAAAATAAAAATGGAACTGGTCCAAAAGGGAGTAGAAAAGCAGATCATCGAAGAAGCAATGATTGATGAAGAGGCTGAAGGTGAATTGTTAAGCATTTCAGAGACCGAAAGAGCTTTATTCCAAGGGGAAAAAGCATTATCCCATCAGGAAATTACTGAAAAGACCCTTGCCAAGGTTGGCCGAAGGCTTTCAACTCTTGGTTATTCAACAGATGTAGTCTATAAAGTGATGGGAATACTTATGAAACGAAGCAGAGGAAACAATGATTAAAGTTATCATTACGGACAAGTAAAGGAGAAAAATGAGAAGAATAACCAATAATGTAGAGGAAAGAAGAATAGCAGTTTTGATTGATGCAGATAATGTATCACAAAAGTATATCAAATTTATTTTTGAAGAATTATCAAAACATGGAATTTTAACCTATAAAAGAATATATGGAGACTGGACGAGTACAAGGCAGAATTCGTGGAAAGAAGTGCTCCTAAATTATTCCATTACACCTATACAGCAATATGGATATACAACAGGAAAAAATTCTACGGATTCGGCATTGATTATTGATGCGATGGATATTTTATATTCAGAAAATGTTGATGGATTCTGTATTGTTTCCAGTGACAGCGATTTTACCAGATTGGCAGTCAGATTAAGAGAAGATGGTATGTACGTTGTTGGAATGGGCGAGAAAAAAACACCAAATCCTTTTATCGTGGCTTGTGAGCAGTTTAAGTATCTTGAGTCTTTAATTCAGGTTGAACCTTTAACAAAACCAACAACAAATATTGCAACCGTCCCAAAAGAATTAATAGAAATTACAAATGAGATATTGGTATTGATTGCTGATATGTCAGATGAAGCTGGATGGGTTCACTTATCTGCACTTGGGAACATGCTGGTGAAGAGACAACCGGATTTTGATACAAGAAATTATGGATATGCTAAACTTTCCACTCTTATTTCTGCCATTCCTGTAGTAGAAATGAAAATGAAGGGAAAGGCCTATTATATAAGGAGCAAGTAAAAAAACTTGACATAATACAGCCGAATGTATAAAATAAGAAAAGATGTATATTTGAATATGTTTAAATAAATTAAATAGGTAAAGTGTTGAAAAAGACAGTAGGTATAGGTAATATCCTTACAGAGAGGCAGCCAAAGCTGAGAAGCTGCCGGTGCAACTATATTGAAAATCACTTTGGAGCTTAAATCACAAAATAAAGTGGCGGGAAATCGCAACTAGGGTGGTACCGCGGTTTGATAATCGTCCCTAATTCGTATAATAATACGGATTAGGGATTTTATATTAAAGGAGAAACAGAATGTTTGAAAATTTATCAGAAAAACCTGTAGCAGAATTTCAGAAAGAACAAGCGAAACAATGGGAAGATGAAGAGCTTCTCTTAAAATGTGTGTCAACCAGAAAGGGAATGCCTTCCTTTGTATTTTATGAAGGCCCACCTACGGCAAACGGAAGACCTGGGATTCATCACGTTATTGCACGAACACTTAAAGATTCAGTATGCCGTTACAAAACGATGCAAGGCTTTGAAGTCAAGAGAAAAGCCGGCTGGGATACACATGGTCTGCCAGTAGAGATTGAGGTTGAAAAACAACTTGGCATGTCGGGGAAACAGGATATAGAAAAATATGGCATGAAAGAATTTAATGCAAAGTGCAAAGAGTCTGTATTCACCTATGAAGGTATGTGGAGAGAGATGACGGAGAGAATGGGATACCTGATCGACCTTGACCACCCGTATATAACCCTAGAAAATAACTATATTGAATCATGTTGGTGGATTATCAAAGAGTTTTTTAAGGGCGGATTGATTTATGAAGGCCATAAAATACTCCCTTATTGTCCTCGTTGCGGTACTGGTCTGGCTTCTCATGAAGTAGCCCAGGGATATAAAGAAGTAAAAGTGAATACCATAACAGCAAAATTCAAACGAAAAGATAAGGATGAATATTTTTTGGCATGGACAACAACGCCATGGACTTTGGCAGCGAATGTAGCACTGACGGTAGGGGTTAACATCGATTATGTAAAAGTGAAAATGCATGAAGGGTCAAGTGAAGCTGGGAAAATTTTTTACCTGGCAAAAGCCCTCGCAGATAAGGTGCTGGGAACGGAAACCTACGATGTATTAGAGGAAATGAAGGGCACTGCACTTGAATATCTTGAATATGAACAGTTAATGCCGTTTATAAAAGTTGATAAAAAGGCGTTTTATGTAACCTGCGCAGATTATGTAACGATTGAGGATGGTACAGGAATTGTACATACAGCACCCGCATTTGGGGAGGACGATTATCAGACAGGAAAGAGATATAATCTTCCAGTGCCCAATCCGGTTGATGAACAGGGTAAGTATACGGAAACCCCTTGGGCCGGCAGATTCGTTATGGAAGAAGAACTTGAAGTTGATATCATAAAATATCTTGCGCAAGAGCAAAAAATATTTGCGAAAGAGAAGATGGTTCATAATTATCCACATTGCTGGAGATGCGGAACCCCTTTAATATATTATGCAAAACCTAGCTGGTATATTGAAATGACTAAACTTAAAGATCAATTGGTTGCGAATAATAAGGCAGTAAACTGGTATCCTGACTTCATTGGAGAAAAACGTTTTGGTAATTGGCTTGAAAATGTTAATGACTGGGCTATTTCTAGAACAAGATACTGGGGGACCCCAATTCCTATATGGCGTTGTGAATGTGGTCATTTGGAATGTGTTGGCAGCATAGAAGAATTACTTGAAAAAGCACAGGAGAAGATTGATGGAACCATTGAACTACATCGACCCTTTGTGGATGATGTCCATTTAACATGCCCAGATTGTGGAAAGACAATGGAGAGAATTTCAGAAGTAATGGACTGCTGGTTTGATAGTGGGGCCATGCCGTTTGCGCAGCATCATTATCCGTTTGAAAATAAAGAAATTTTCGATACTGAATTGTTTCCGGCAGACTTTATCTGCGAAGGCATTGACCAAACAAGAGGATGGTTCTATTCACTTCTTGCTATATCCACCTTTATTAAGGGAACGTCTCCTTATAAAAATGTTCTTGTCAACGACCTTATTTTAGATAAGGAAGGGAAAAAAATGAGCAAGACAAAGGGAAATACGGTAGATCCCTTTACTTTGTTTGATAAATATGGGGCGGATGCCACACGATGGTATCTGTTATATGTATCTCCTGCTTGGTCCCCAACCAAATTTGATGAAGATGGCTTGGTTGAAGTTGTTAGTAAGTTTTTTGGAACGCTTAAAAATGTTTACAATTTCTTTGTATTGTATTCAAATCAGGACAATTTGGATGTGAAGAGCCTTCAGTCGGCGTATAAGAATCGTCCTGAGCTTGATCGATGGATCCTGTCAAAATACAACCAGCTGATTCAGGATGTCACAGAAGAAATGGAAAAATACGACCATATGAAATCAGTAAGAAAAATTCAGGAATTTGTCACCGAGGATTTGTCAAACTGGTACATCAGAAGGGCAAGAAGAAGATTCTGGGGAGAAGAATTATCGGAAGACAAAAAATCAGTTTATGCAACAACTTATGAAGTACTTGTTGGTGTAGCCAAACTTTCTGCACCATTTGCACCATTTATTTCGGATGAAATATTTACAAAGTTAACGGGTGAGGAGTCCGTTCACATTGCCTTCTATCCTAAAGCAGATGAAGAATTAATTGATAAAAATGTTGAATATAGAATGGACCTTGTCAGAGATTTAGTTGCGCTTGGAAGAGGCACCAGAGAGAAGGAAAAGCTTAAGGTCAGGCAACCGCTGTCAAAAGTCCTTGTTGATGGGAAATATGAAGAGGTAATAAACGATTTAACACCACTAATTATGGATGAACTTAACGTAAAAGAAGTGGTTTTTGAAAAACAACTTGATCAATATATGAATTTTACGCTTAAACCAAACTTTAAAGTCGCTGGGCCGATTTTCGGCAAAAAAATAAATGAGTTTGCCAAAGTATTAGCAGCGTCAAAAGCAGTAGCTATTGTTACTGAGCTGGAAGAAAAGGGCGAAACAACGATAATGGTTGGCGAAGAAGAATTTATTATTGATAAAAATATGGTTGAGATTAAAATCAGTGCAAAAGATGGTTTTACTGTGGCGATGGAAAATAATCTGTTTGCGATTTTAGATACGACCATAACAATAGATTTAATTGAAGAAGGCCTTGCCAGAGAGCTGATCTCCAAAGTGCAACAACTAAGGAAACAGAAGGATTTTGAAATGATGGATAATATCAGAATAACCATTCAATCGGATGAAGAGGTTAGATCCGCCATTGGAATCCATAGGGATTATGTCATGGCAGAAACACTTGCGCTTGAATTGAATCAGACAAGTGAAGAATTAGAAGAATTCGACCTGAACGGCCACAAGACAGGAATTAAAGTGGAAAAGGTTTAAAACTAATCTTAATATTAGCATCCGACAAGCCCAATATAAGCATCCGACATTGGGCTTCAAGCCCAGTGTCGGGTGCTTATATTGGGCGTGTCTTTGGCTTGGTACAGTGGTAATCGTTGGAATTCCAGTTGAATAACCCCAAAAGTGCCTGTGGATAAAAATATTTTTATCCACAGGCACTTTTGGGGTTATTTTCAGGCGGTATCGTATAAAAAATATCATCACCTGGGAAGGCGATAGTCACAATATTTTTTTTATTACACCTTTTTAAA
>JBBRXC010000024.1:0-17466 GCA_038248745.1 Peptostreptococcales bacterium
ATCTTGTCATATAATTAATTATTATGAATAGATATTGTATTATTGCCTTTTTTGCTATTTTGTGTTTAAATTTATAATGCTTAAAAATCCAAAAAATAGAAATGGGACCGTCGACCTAAAAACAGCATGCATGCTGTTTTCTAACGCCCGACGCCCTTTCGGGTTCGATTCCCTACTTGATTTATTCCAAAGAAAAAGCACTCACGAAGAGTGCTTTTTCTTTGGAGCGGATGAAGGGAATCGAACCCTCGCTACCAGCTTGGGAAGCTGAAGTTCTGCCATTGAACTACATCCGCATATAAAGGCGCAGTGATTGAAACCTGCAATGTTTATTTTAACTTATATAGCGATAAAAATCAAGCACTTTCTTCATCACTTTCCATTAATTTCAATCACTTTGCCTTCTTAATAATTAAACAATTATTCCTGTACCAAACAACTACATCTGTTCCACAAATTGAATTTCATAGCCGTCTGGGTCATGAACAAAAAAGAATTTTACATAAGGATTTGGCTTTTGGATCTCCTTTGTCACGTCGATTCCCTTTTCTTTTACCATTTTCATGGTATCGTCTAAAGAATCCACCTTAAATCCCATTGAAATCCCCTTACCTCTATGGGCTTCTTTTATTTCTTTATTACTTATAAGCTCTATCTGTGTATCTCCGTCTCCTAAAAAAGCTAGCTCAATTCCAGGACCAGCTACATGTCTCTGATTTAATTTCAAACCGATTATTTCCTGATAAAATGCCACCGATAGATCCATATCTGTAACCTTTAAGGTTGTCCATAAGTATTTCATACGCGCCCTCCAATTTCTAATTGAATATATAGTTATTGAGTAATTATATATTAGATTTACCTAGTAGTCACTAAAATAAAATAGTTCTTTTTTGTATATCGCTAAAAAACTAAATGAGGCACCTTCCGGCGCCTTATTTAGTTTTAAAGATTATCTTATATTTTAAAGATTCTCTTATGTATTAATTTTTTACTCTTTTTTAGTGATATTTATTATATTTTTACTGGTTTTGGCAGTCTTGCATCGATCACATTCATTAGATTATCGGTTGATTTTAATGGAGATATCAAATCGCCGGTTTTAACAACCACAAACTTCGGATTCACCGGTTTAAGGACTCCTCCTAAAACTTCTCCAATTTCTGCATATTTGTATCTTGGAACAAGATCATCCATTTCTTTTGAAATATCAAACGGTTCATCAAATCCAAAATCGACTTCAAACACATGAGCTATTTCTGCTGCTACTTCCCAGTTGGAAAGATCAACGTCTTCATTATAGGCCTGTTCAACTGCCTGCATTCTTCTTTCAGTATTTGTGAACGTACCTTCTGTACTTGCAAATGAAGTACCTGGTATGATGACGTCAGCATTGGCAGCCGTGTTTGTCATATGTGTATCGCTTACCATTAAGAACTCTAGCTTGCTGGTATCATAACTGATATCTTCCCCAAATACTAGAAGTGCTTTCACACCTTCCATGGCTTCAGCACCTGCTTTAATTCCCAGGTCAATCAGACCTTGTGAATTGTTTTTAGCCTTTACTTGAAGAATACCATCTCTTGGTTTTCCAATATGCCCTGAAAGAAGTGCTATATCAGCAATCAACGTTGCCGCGTCTGTTGTCACTAAATTCTGTTGGAATACGATCATCGCTTTTTTTGCACCGACATAAAGATCAGCGATTTCAGTTGCTTCCTGACTGACTTTAACACTCTTCAAGTTGGCTGCAAATTCTTCAAATCCCTCAATATCCGAAGTTTCTCCTTTATCAAGAATGGCTTTGGCTATTTCCTGTAATATTGAAAGCTTATTCTTCGTTTGAATAACCTTATGTGCAAAGGTCATTGTTGTTTCATAGCCAACAGGATTTAGTAGAATTACTTTAGCCCCATTTTTCGCTGCTAGTCTTAGTTTCAACATAATAACCGGGTTATTGGTAGTATTAAATCCTGCAACCAGAATGACCTCCGTAGACAATAATTCATCTATGGTATTTGGTGAAGCATCTGTCCCTAAAACTTTCTCAAGTCCGCTTTCTCTGTTATTGAAACAAAGTGTCTTCGCGCCCATAGCCTTGGCCATCTTTTTAATTGCATAGGCTTCTTCATTGGTATATCTGTCTGAAATGGATACTGCAACAGCATCTTTCCCATAGACAGACGCGATGGACTGCGCTTTTTTCCCAGTCATCATTAATACTTCATGGTAATCTGTTTCTCTAAAACCTTCCTCATCCTTCATCATAGGAGAGATTAGTTTGTCTTCTAGTTCAGCACAATCAAAACCAAATTTACCCTTGCCACATCCTAAGCCTTTGTTTACAACACCAAACTGATCCGGATTACACTTAATCAACATGTCGTTATGTGTTTCAAGAAGCAGTGAACAACCTACAGAACAATAGGAACATGTTGTCTCAGTAATGTCGGTTTCAAGTGGAACGGATTTTTCTATGGTGAGTCGTTCCTGAAGAGCGCCTACTGGACAAGCACTGACGCACTGACCACAAGACACACACCCTGATTCAACCAACGGCTTATCAAGTGTTGGCCTGACAACAGTGTCAAATCCTCTGTCAACAAGGCCAAGAGCGCCAATTCCCATCACTTCATCACATATTCTAACGCATAATCCACAAAGGATACATTTATTTGGGTCTCTTACGATGAATGGATGATTGTCTTCAAATTCAATTTCGTTTTTATCTCCCGAAAATCTCTCAGGTTTCACATCATACTCATTGGCTAATTCAACAAGCTTACATTCAAAAAAGTCTTTGCAGCCGCACTCTAAGCATCTTGAAGCTTCCGCAATTGCCTGCTCTTCATCATAACCATAGACAACTTCAGCAAAATTATCTTTTCTCTCTCCAGGATGAAGATGTTCCATATCCGGCCTACATAATATTTCTCTATCTTCGAAAGTCTTTTCCGTTATGTCATCTCTTTCAACAACATATGGCTTTTTGTATTGAATGACCTCACCGTTCAGATAGGCGTCAATTATTTTAGATAACTTTTTAGCATCAGCAATCGCTTCAATTGCAATGGATATTTTATCATTTCCACAATCTCCACCAGCAAATACCCCTGGTATATTGGTCATGAATGTATCCACGTCATAAGCAATACCTTTTTTTCTAGTTTTGTCTATGGTTTCAAACCCAAGTGGATCAACGGCCTGTCCAATTGCTAGAATAGCCGTATCAATATCTATGGTCTCCGTTTTACCTTCTACCGGTTTAGGTGCTCTTCTTCCGGATGCATCCGGTTCTCCCAATTCCATTACCTGAAGAATAACCTGCTTAATGCGGCCATCCTTTCCAGCTATAAATTCAATAGGATTTGTAAGATTTTTAAAGATAACACCTTCTTCATCCGCTTCAACAATTTCCACCTGATCTGCTGGCATTTCATCTTTTGTTCTTCTGTAAATATTGTAAACTTTTTTAGCGCCAAGCCTTACAGCAGTTCTACAGGCATCCATTGCAGTGTTTCCGCCGCCAACAATTGCCACATTTTCACCTAATTTGATTTCTTCATTTCTAACTACTTTTCTTAAAAAATCAATCCCGCCGATGACGCCTGGAAGATCTTCTCCCTTACAGCCTACACCTGTTGATACCCATGCGCCAATTCCCAGAACAACGGCATCATATTCATTACGAATGGTTTCAAACGGAATATCTACACCAATTTTTGTGTTTGGGATTATTTCAACGCCCATTTTTTCAATCAGGAATATTTCTTCATCCACAATTTCCTTTGGCAGTCTGTATTCCGGAATGCCGTATCTCAGCATACCTCCTAGTTTAGGCATCGCTTCAAAAATTGTAATATCATGTCCTCTTTGTCTTAAAAAGTACGCTGCAGAAAGTCCTAATGGTCCACCACCGATCACAGCAACATGCTTCCCTGTGGAGGGTGCAACATCAGGCATAAATGGATCTCCTGAGAACATATCCTGGTCAGCAGCAAATCTTTTCAGCCATTGTATTGAAATAGGTTCATCGATCAGTTGTCTTCTACATTCTCCTTCACAAGGATGTGGGCAAACTCTGCCAATAGATCCGGGAAGCGGTATATTTTCTCTAATCAGTTCAATGGCGGCTTCGAATTCACCATTTGCAATAAGTCCTGCATATCCCTGGCAATCCGTTTCCCCTGGGCATGCAAGTGTGCAGGGAGGCCTACAGTCTCCCACGTGATTTGATAGAAGTAATTCGAGATTTGTTTTTCTTGATTCCCTAACTCTATCTGTATTGGTAAATATAACCATATTAGGTGATATTTCTGTCGCACAGGCTTTTACAAGTTTTGGATTTCCTTCTTGCTCACAAACACAAATGCCACAAGCCCCATATATTTCAGTTCTATCATCATAGCAAAGTGTTGGTATGAATATATCGTTTTCTATTGCAACTTCCAAGATCGTTTGACCTGGAAGGCCTGACACTTCTTTCCCATCTATGTTTAATCTAAATTGTTTCATCGTTTCACCCTCCCTCCTTAATATCTGTCTATAGCGCTAAATTTGCAAGTTTCTTCGCATTTACCGCATTGTATACATAGATCATGATCTATCACATGTTTTTCTTTTACTTTTCCTTTTATGGCGTCGACCGGGCATTTTTTTGCGCAAAGAGTACATCCAATACATTTATCATTGATTGTAAATGTAAGAAGTGCTTTACAAGCTCTGGCCGTACATTTTTTATTATAGATATGATCTTCATATTCATTTCTGAAATATTTAATAGTTGTAAGAACAGGATTTGGCGCCGTTTGGCCCAGTCCACACATAGAACCGTCTTTAATCTTATAAGCCAACTCTTGAAGAAGCTCAATGTCTCCATCTTTGCCGTTTCCTGCTGTTATTCTTTCTAAAATTTCAAGCATTCTCTTTGTTCCCACTCTACAGTAGTTACATTTTCCACAGGACTCTTTTCTGGTAAAATCAAGGAAATATCTTGCCATGTCAACCATACAGGTATCTTCATCCATGACAATCATTCCACCTGAACCCACAATCGCTCCTGTTTTATTGATGTTTTCGTAATCTACAGGTGTATCAATAAGCGCTGCTGGAATACATCCGCCAGATGGACCTCCCATTTGAACAGCTTTAAAAGCTTTATCGTTCTTAATGCCATCACCTATTCCGTATATTACTTCTCTAAGTGGAAGTCCCATAGGAACTTCTACAAGTCCACCTTTTTTGATTTTTCCGGCAAGCGCAAATACCTTCGTTCCCTTGCTTAATTTTGTTCCCATTGCACCAAATGCTTTGCCACCATTCATAATAATCCATGTGACATTGCCAAAAGTTTCAACATTGTTTATATTTGTAGGTTTCTGCCAATAACCTTTCTGTGCTGGGAAAGGCGGCTTTAATCTTGGCATTCCTCTTTCACCTTCTAAAGACGCAATTAATGCTGTTTCTTCGCCGCAGACAAATGCTCCTGCGCCGGCCTTTATTCTTAGATCGAAACTAAAATCTGATCCAAACAGATTTTTACCAAGAAATCCTCTTTCTCTTGCCTGATCCATGGCAATTTCAAGCCTGTGTATCGCAAGAGGGTACTCTGCTCTGACATAGATGATTCCTTCAGACGCACCCATAGCATATGCCCCGATAGCCATTCCTTCAATCAACGAGTGAGGGTCTCCTTCCAGAACACTTCTGTCCATAAATGCTCCTGGATCTCCCTCATCTGCATTACATACCATATATTTTGGGGTTTCATGGCTCTTTCTCGCTGCATCCCACTTAAACCAAGTAGGGAATCCAGCTCCCCCTCTTCCTCTTAATCCAGATATTTTTATTTCCTCGATTACTTCTTCTGGTGTCATTGATGTAATCACCTTTTTGGTCGCTTCATAACCGCCAATGGCAAGGTACTCGTCGATAATTTCAGGATTGATGATTCCGCAGTTTCTAAGTACGATTCTGGTCTGTTTGCCAACAAACGTATCATCCTTTTCCGAGATTTGATAATCATCTACTACTTTTCCATTGATGATATGATGTTCCATAATCTCAGTAACCTTAGCAGGTAATACTTTTGTATATCTTGTCATCTTTCCATCATCATCATATACATCTACAATTGGTTCCAAAAAGCAGGTACCAACACATCCAGTTAAAGAAACCGTAACGTTCTTTATTTTTCTGTCTTTAATTTGCTTTTCAAATTCTGTAGCCGTTTTTTTAGACCCTGTAGCTATTCCGCAGCTACCTTCTCCAACAACAATTCTCATATACTGTCACCTATCCCCTTCCCTTTATTTCGTCCAGCGCTGCCTTCGCAGATTCTTTTGTTAAATTCCCGTAGGTTTCATCTCCATCAGAATTTTTCACCATCATTACTGGAGCAAGGGAGCAACATCCCAGGCAAGCAACGTTATTCAAGGTAAAAATACCATCTTCCGTTGTTTCTCCATCTTTAATGTTTAAATGCTCACATACCGATTCTTCAATAAGTTTTGACCCATTTACATGGCAGGCCGTTCCTTGACAAAGCATGATTAAATTTTTACCAATAGGCTTCAATCTGAATTGAGTATAAAATGTGGCAACACCATATATTTTTGCAGGTTTTATACCAGTTTTTATAGCAATATAATTTATTGCATCCAGGGATAAATATCCATAAATATCTTGCGTCTTCTGTAAAATAGAAATAAGGCTGCCTTTAACCTTCCCATATTTTTCCAGCACAGGTCCTAATTCTTCAAAGCTTCCTGAAGAGCCTTTAGGTTGATCAGTCATAATGTTCCTCCTAAGTATTTAAATTATACTTTAATATAAGCGTATACTCGTTGATTATAACAAAATAACATAAAAAAAGCAACGACAAAAATTGCCTTTGCATGTGTATTTTTCAAGTTATTTATCAAAAATTAATCAGAAAATTCAAACTAATATTTCTATTTATTTTATCGGATAATTCTAATAATTCTTTCTTTTAAGACTATTAAATATACCCTTCATATTCGTTTCCATCACCAGCAAGCTTAAAACAAGAATGACGCCACCAAAATAGGCTCTTGGCAGCAAAATCTCCCCCGCAAACAAAAATGCTGCGATTCCCGCGATCACTGGTTCTAACGTGAAAATGACGCCAACATGTGCAGCTGAAGTATATTGCTGTGCAACAGCTTGAATGATAAACGCCAAGCCTGTACAGAAAATCGCCAAAAAAATAGAAGCTGCCCATACCTTCGGGCTGAGTCTTAAAGTTGGTGTTTCTACAAGAAATGAGAGAATTAAATTGCCAGCTCCGGCAAATCCCAATTGAAAAACCCCCAGTTGATAGGCGTTTACCTCTTCTTTCATCACCGCTGTTTCTGTGATCAGTAAATCAATGGCGTAAGCTATCGCACAAAGCAAGCACAGTATGTCTCCAATCGCTGGTTTCAATTCATTGTTAAGCGTTAATAATCCAATGCCTAGAACACACATCAAAACGACAACAATCAGTTTTTTTTCAGGGACTTTGCCCTTAAAAATATAACCGAATATTGGTGTGAAAACAACTGTAAGCGCACAAAGAAATCCTGCATTTGAAAGGCTGGTATACTTCACCCCATAGGTTGCGCCAATATAAACAAAGATGAGGGATACTCCAACATAAAAGCTGTACTTTAAAGTGACCCTGTTGACTGTTTTTAATTTTGGAAACGAAATGATTACCGCTATGAAAAATGCCCCACAAAAACGAAAGGCATTCAACGTAAATGGATCCATTTCTGTTAAACTCAAATCCATTAGAACGTAAGAAATCCCCCAAAAAAGAACGACAAGCAGTAGCATTAGGTCTGATTTTAATTGTTTTGTCATGTTTCTCTCCTGATACTGCTAGATTTTAGCGTTTTTATGGCTGACTTTTTGACCTAGATTCTGGCAATAATAATTTCAAGTGCCAACGTCCCATCTATAAAACCGTTTTTAATATTTCTATCAACTTCGTAAAGTTTCCCTAAGGTTTCTTTCACATTGTTTTTCGAAAATTTTTCACCATACAACATGGCTTTTTTAATCCTATATTCATGAATTGCCAAGGTTTTCTGCATCTGCGACAAGCTGTTTCCCTCTTCACGCAACTCTTTCACTTCAAGTATTGTTTCAAACTGACCAATAATGACCGCTAAGATATAATACAGATTCTCTCCTGACAGCAGAATGTTGTGAAGCAGTTCAAATGCCTCGTCTTTTTTATTGCTGCTTATGGCATCAATCATTTGGTAAACATTGGTTTCAACATTTCCAGAGATGCTCTCCATAATATGGAACAGCTCAACCTCTTGGTCTCCGCTATAATAGATGATCTTTTTGATGTCATTTTCAAAGTTATATAAATTATAGCTGCTATCTTTGTCATAGTAACCACTGTTATTCACAATGTCTGTTATCAATGATTTTTTAATGATTTTTCCGGAAGCTTTAAACCTTTTTTCAATAAATTTTTTCAAATCACTTTCCTGTAGCTTGTCAAATTCATATTCTTTCCAATGTTTTGAAGCCTCCTTATAAATCTTAGCCTTTTTGTCAAGATCACTGTAAATGATAATTAACTGGCAAAATTCCGGTATACCGGCCATATATAGAACAAAGGCCTCGTTTAATTCTTTAAAGTTTTTTAAGACGACGACTCGTTTCTTTGAAAACATTGGAAAAGTCTCACAGACAGACTTGATATAATCAAGATTCTGATCATTTTCCTCAATCATCACTAAATCTAATTCCTTGCTCACTGGATTGACAAATTCTTTGCCAATAAGATCGACTGCCCAATGAATGAGATACGTCTCAGTCCCATAAAAAATCAAAGGTTGATTTATTGTCTCGGCCTTTATATCTTTTGTTATTAAATTAAATGCATGTTCCTTATATTTATCTTTATAAATTGCCATTTTACTTCCTATTCAAGCATGGTAATTATTCTCATGCTTTTAGCTTTTTCATCAAATGAAATGCCGATTGCCCCATTTTTATCATTTCTATATAACATTATATCTTTTTTTTTGATTTTTTCAACAACACTTGGATGTGGATGGCCAAAATTATTTTTCCCAACTTGTATCACTGCCACTTTTGGGTTTAAAGTTTCCAGTATTTTATCCCCTGTTCCATATTTACTACCATGATGAGATATTTTCAGAATATCTGTTTCAAGGCCACCTGTTAACCTGTTATAATCTATAAACGTTGATTCCCCTTCTATATCTAAATCTCCAGTCATTAAAACAGAAAAACTTTTTATATTTACTTTAAGAATTAAACTGCTACCGTTTTCATCCTTCTCATCAGTAGTTGAATATTCTTCCAGCGTCTTTTTCTTTGGACTCAATACTTCAACCGAAATATCACTATTTATTAGGATGCGATCTTCTGCACTAAGATAGACAACTTGTTGTTTCATTAACCCGGTATTTCCCAAAATTGTTTCTTCGTTTATAATATTCCCCTCGTAAACATAGAGTTTTTCAATAAAGCCTTTTTTTGCAAGAGTTGCAATCCCGTCATAATGGTCTTGATGCAAATGTGTAACAAAAGCGGCATCTATCTTTTTAACCCCGTTTTTCAGCAAATATGGTAGCACTACATTTGTACCCACATCGTAGTTCATGGTTCCACCCCCGTCAATCAGTATATTTTTACCATCTTCTGTTTTTATATGAAGGCAATCTCCCTGGCCAACATCAACAAAAACAATGTCTGTATTTTTAAAATCATCTGGAATAGCCAGATGAAGGAGGGTTGCTAAAATCAACATGCAACTCATCACTTTTATGATGAGTTTAGACTTTTTTCTTATATATAAAATTTGAAAAAACTCAGAAGTAATAAAAAAGAGTGTAAAATAATAGATCATAATAAATAACATCAATGGACTTTTTATATATAGAAAAGATTTACCGGGCGCATAAACGAAATCATTGACAATTAGCATAAGATCAACTAAAAATCCCATGGCATAAGCAGTCCCCTGGAAGAATAAAATAGGCAAATCAAAAATTGTTAATGGGATCGTGAGTAACCCTAAAGGAATCATTAAACTGGCAAGAAATATGACTGGAATGTTTGCAATCATAGAGGATAATGAGAAATAATTAAATACAAAGGCTGTCATGGGTGCTAGCCCAAACTGCAAAGCAATCACTGGGTTCATAAAGTTACTGCATTTTTTTTGCATAAATGGCAAAATCACCGCCAAAGAAAATATCGCTAAAAATGACAATTGAAAACCAACATTAAACAAAGAAAATGGGTTCACAAGTAGCATAATGGTAATGGTGACCGCTCCACAGCATAGTAAATCATACCTGCAGTAGAGATGTTTTGATATAATATGAACGACAATCATCGTTACAGCCCGCATGACTGAGGGAGAGAAATTAGCCATGGCAGCATAGCAAAACAATAGAAGAATTATGATAATATCACTGTAAATGTTTTTTCTTGTCCAAAATAATTTATTTAGATACAAATAAACCAAGCCAACATGAATCCCGCTTACTGCAAGAATATGCGCCGTTCCATTCATTCTAAACTGTTCCATGATATCGTCATCAATGCCTTCTTTTTCCCCCCACATCATGCCAGAAATGACACCAGCTCTTTTTTCTCCTATCGATAAAACCAGCATTTTTGATATTTCTCCTTTTATCCTAGAAAGGTAATTGATCATTTGATTGTCTTTCCCTTCTAAAACAGGATCCACTTCCAGTTCATTGCCGTTGCATTTGATTAAGGTATTGATGCCAACAGTCTTTAAATAGTACCTATAGTCAAATGTGTTTGGATTCCGCCTTTGATCAGGCAATGTGACAAGCCCGGCAAAAGATATTTTTCTCCCAGGCAAATCATAATATACATGGTCTTTTTCTAAATCGCCATAATAATTTAGTATGGTTTTTTCTTTAACCCTTGATTGAAAAATCTGATTTGTCATTACAACCAGTTTATAAACATTCTCATCCTTTTTGACCACACGAACCACCGTTCCTTGCCCAGTGATGTTTTGATTATTATAATTCGAAAGAATGGATGGTTTTAAATCAGCAATACTGAACCATAAGGCGCCTACGGTCATTATGATGATCATTAAAATAACAAATAATGAATTCATATTATATTTTTTATGGAAATAGTTATAGTAAATGATACATTCTAAGAGCAGCAAGCCTATTAAGATGCCTATATTTACTTTAAACTGATGCTGCCCCGCTATCCCTGATGAAAATGCAAGGGCAATATAAACAATTGGTCTTCTCAAGTTTTTCTCTCCATAGGTGATATGACACAAGAAATAATGTTATATACTGTAATTATTTACATTTTATTACATTTAATTCCTTTTATCAACCCTTTCTCAGAATATAAATTCTTTGATTACTAATTCGGATATGATATAATAAAAGAGCGTGTTTAGTGAAAGGTAGGTGTCAATTTTGACCAATATTAAAGATGATGACAACAAAAACAAAACAATCGGTACTGATGATAACAATAAAAAAGACGTAGTTGGTGAAAGTAATATAGATGATTTTTTTGCGCAATTTGATAAGATTAGCAATAAATTCGAAACAAAACCACTAGAAGACAGTATGAAGTCCAAATTGGAAAGCAGAGCCCCCATTGATTCGGATAAATCTGAAAGCGAAGCAGATTCTGTTTCACGGACAGAACGGCTGAAAGATGTCAATAAGAGCAATTTTCTTTCTGAATTTATTAACAGATTTACACAGTTGCTGCTTATAATAAAAGGAACCTATATCCGATTTGCCAGCAAAGTTTTTTTGGAAAAAGCCGATAAACATATAAATTCAGAATTGGGAGCAGAAGCAGGAGCAACTATGGGAAGAAATTCAAAGCGTAAAAAACCAGGCAAATACAGAGTAAATAAAGCTAAATTGCTAAAATTTATATTAATCATTGTTTTAGCTTTTGTTTTAGTCATCAGTGCGTTTACAATATCAGTCGTTTTAAAAGCACCGAAGATTGATCCTAATAACATTTATTCCTTGTTATCTGAAAGTTCAATACTTTTTGATTCCGAAGGAAATATTATTGATAGTGTTGTCTCTGGAGAAGGATCACGAACAAATGTTGAATTTGGAGCCCTTCCCGAAAATTTAGTGCATGCATTTGTTGCCGTTGAAGATAAAACATTTTGGGAGCATAATGGGTTCAATTACGTGCGTATGCTTGGCGCCATATCAGAAAGCGTTTTTTCTGGGGGTAATATCAGCGGGACAAGTACCATTACGCAGCAACTGGCGAGAAATCTGTACTTGTCTGAAACAAAATCTGACTATTCTATCACAAGAAAAATCGCCGAGGCATATTATACAATGCAATTAGAAAGCCATTTGTCAAAGGAACAAATATTAGAAGCTTATTTAAATACCATATTTTTGGGTTATAATTCGAATGGTGTTCAAGCTGCTTCACAAGCCTATTATAGTAAAGACGTAGAAAATCTTACACTATTTGAATGTGTTTCTTTGGCGGCTTTGCCAAAGGCGCCTGATTCCTTTGCGCTAGTTAAAAGAATGGAAACTGACCAGATTGAACCGGATAATGAAAACATTATTTATAAGGGAGATGCCTTTACATACGTTTTAAATGATGCTTCAAAAGAACGAAGAGAGTTGATTTTAAACTTCATGGCTGAACAGGGGTATATTACAGAGCAAGAAAAAACCGAGACATCTGCAGTCAGCTTAAAGGATATGATTAATCCAAGCACCAGTTCTATGTCTGAAATTTCTTCTTACTTTGCCGACTATGTTATTGCAGAAGCAACCAAAGACTTGGCAGAGGAACTTAATTTATCCTCTGATGAGGCACGACAGGCTATATATAACAACGGACTTCGAATCTTCACAACCATGGAATCGAGAACACAAAAAATTGTGGAAGAAGAATTTACAAACCCAAATAATTTTCCCGATGTTACAAATATAAAAAAAGATGGGGCTGGAAATGTTGTAGGTGAAAACGGAAAAGTTCTTCTATACTCCTACAACAATTATTTTAACGAAACAGGTGACTTTATTCTTACCCCTGAGGAATATAAACTTGATGATAACGGTGATTTAATACTCTTTAATGACAAAAGGCTGAACTTTTATAAAACAGAAGTTCAAGGCAAAACGGATTTCAGCATTGAATTTAAAAACTTATATCAGATAGAAAATGGGACTTTCTTTAATATTGGTGGCGGGGTCATTATTGTTCCACAGGCTTACAAAACCAGAGACAATGATGGGAATTTAATGATAAGTGCAGATTTTTTTGTGGAGAATCCAGATTATTTCAACTTTTCAGATGAGAACATATTAATCACAAACAAGCATTACACCTTGCGGCAGAAAGTAATCCAGCCTCAATCCTCCATGGTTATAACGGAACCAGGAACAGGTGCGATCAGGGCAATGGTTGGTGGCCGTGATACAGTGGGAAGACTTCTTTTCAACAGAGCGATCAGTCCAAGACAACCAGGTTCCTCTGTGAAGCCAATTGGTGTATATGGACCTGCCATTCAACTTGGCGCAAATGCTTCCCAATCAGGAAATCCACAAACATTTATTGGAGATACCTCCGCCCTTTTTGGAGACTATTTAACAGCCGGAAGTGTCATTGACGATGCACCCCTTACCATTCAAGGGAAATTATGGCCTTCTAACTGGTATTCTGGTTATCGTGGGCTAAACACACTTCGAGTTTCTATAGAACAATCTATCAATGTAAATGCCGTAAGAGTTTTTCAAGAAGTTGGTGTAGCTGCATCTGTTGATTTTATGAAGAAAGTCGGAATAACATCGATTGTTGAAGACGGTGATACAAATGATAACAATGCCGCAGCTTTAGCGCTAGGTGGTATGACAGTAGGGATTTCTCCACTTGAAATGACTGGTGCCTATGGTTCCTTTGTGAATCAAGGTAAATATGTGGAGCCAGTTTCCTATACGAGAATTGAAAACAAACGTGGTGAAATTATACTCGAAAGAATACCGGAAGAAAGACAGGCCATGGATAAAGGCGTTGCTTTTATCATGACTGATCTGCTAAGATCTACGGTTCAAAGCGGAATCGGAGCAAATGCTTCTATAGGAACTCAGCCAGTTGCAGGTAAAACAGGAACTACCACAGACAATTATGATGCCTGGTTTGTAGGTTTCACGCCTCAATACGTAGGGGCCATTTGGATCGGAAATGATGTGAATATCGAGCTTACTCAAGGGAGTGCAGCGTCATCAAGATTGTTCAGTAAAATCATGAAACAAGTTTGTGCCGGTATTCCATCAGGGTCCTTCCCTTCCGCACCTGAAAACGTTGTACAGATAGCTATAGACAACAAAAGCGGCATGCTTCCTTCAGATTTAAGCAGCTTAGATCCAAGAGGAACTGTGATCAATGAATACTTTATAAAAGGTACCGAACCCAAGAAAGTTGATACAGTTCACGTACTTGTAGATATTTGTAATGATACTGGTTACCTGGCAACCCCAGAATGCCCAAGCGTATCTACCAGATTAGGAATAAAAAGACCTTATGATATCTCAAACGTGGGAGATATGAATTATGAAGTGCCACGTTACTATTGTAATATTCACAATTCAACGCCTGAAATATATCCAATAAATCCAGATGGCAGCGTTTCTGATTTTGTAGGACCAACTGTTGTAGATGATAATCCAATAGACAACCCTGACAAACCAGGGAAACCAGGAAAAACAACAGACCCAGCAGTAGATGATGGATCAACTATTCCTGATTGGCTGAATCCATAAAGGAGACTAACAAATGAAAGAGTACAATATAATTTTAGCTTCGTCTTCTCCCAGGAGAATAGAAATGCTCCGTAAAGATGGTATCCATCCAATTATAATAAAACCCGACGTTGATGAAAGTCTTCAGGTTCCAATGAATATGGAAGATACTGTACTGTTTTTGGCGCTAAAAAAAGCGCTTTCTGTTGAAATCACTCTCTTAAATCAAACAATTGCCAAGGATAGCATGATCATTGCAGCAGATACAATTGTCTATACGGATAGAATTATAGGAAAACCTGAAACCAGAAAGGAAGCTTTTGAAATTTTAAAAGAATTGAATGGCAAAGCGCACCTTGTTGCAACAGGCGTAGCACTAATTGAGCCCTTTAGTGAACGAAGAAAAGTCTTCTATGAAACAACTAAAGTTACCTTCAAAAAATATTTAGATGCTGATATTTTAACCTATATCAATACAGACGAGCCATATGACAAAGCTGGTGGATATGCCATTCAGGGTGCCTGGGGAAAATATGTTGACCATATAGAAGGGGATATTGAAAATGTTATTGGATTTCCCCTGACTAGAATAAAAGAAGAACTAGAATCCTTCAGATAATAGTTCTTCTTTGCTTTACTTTGTTTTTAATGGAATCAGGTTAAAAGAATAACCCAAGGATAAAATTATACAAAAAACTAACAGCTGGGTTTAATACAATATCAACTATATTTAAGAGCAACAATAGCATTAATATAACAAATCCCTTATCATACACCTTATAATAAAAGGCTGTATTTTTTAAATTAAATATCTGAGTAACGATGCCAAACCCGTCCAATGGCGGTACAGGCAATAAATTAAAGACCATAAGAACAATATTGATCATAATTGCATAACTTATAATATCAGCAACTACACCGCCCATATAGGTATTGACAAAAGTGTATCCATAGACCACAAGTAATTTAAGTATCCCCGCAAACACAACAGCTAGAATAAAGTTTATTGTGATACCGGCAATTCCCACAAGGAACTCATCTCTCCTTGGATTTTTAAAATTACCCGGGTTTATCTGAACTGGTCTACCCCAACCAAATCCTACAAACATTAAAGCGATAAATCCTATTGGATCAATATGTGCTAAAGGGCTGACTGTCACTCTGCCTTGAAGGTGTGGCGTAGGGTCTCCCAATTTATAAGCGACAATTGCATGACCAAACTCATGAAAAGAAAGGCCTATCACTATACCTGGTAACATAAGTGCTATTCCCATTGCCCACTTTACCGGATCATCAAATCTCCCATTTACAACCCCCATCACCCCCATAATTATCAGTAAAATTAATGCAGGTGAATTAAAAAATCTTTTCATTGTTCATTTTCCCCTATTATATCTCTCTTGATCCAACTTCCCCCTTTTATCTTTAATACAGTGGAAATCTTTCGCAAAGTTCTTTTACAATTGCCTTTGCCTCTTCTTTTTTTTCTTCACTTTCTGGATTATCCAAAACCAAGGCAATGGCTTCAGCAACTTTTATGATTTCAGCTTCTTTAAAACCTCTTGTCGTCATAGCCGGTGTCCCCAGCCTGATTCCAGCGGTAACATTCGGACCATACGGATCATTAGGTACAGTGTTTTTATTGGTAGTAATATTCGCTTCATCTAGCAGCAGTTCTGCGTCTTTTCCTGTAATACCCTTATTGGTCAGATTAAGCAATACTAGATGGTTATCTGTACCTCCAGAAACCAATTTAAAATCTCTATTCATTAATTCCTGCGCAAGCACTTTTGCATTTGCGACAACTTGCTTCTGGTATTCAATAAAGGACGGTTCCATCGCTTCTTTAAAGCATACTGCTTTTCCCGCAATAATATGCATTAGCGGTCCTCCCTGGATGCCCGGAAAAATTGCTTTGTTCAATTTCGCGCCATACTCCGCTTTTGCTAAAATCGCGCCTCCTCTTGGTCCTCTTAAGGTTTTATGTGTTGTGGTTGTTACAACATCAGCATACTCCATAGGATTTGGATGGACACCTGCAGCAACAAGCCCTGCAAAATGAGCCATGTCAACCATAAGTATGGCGCCAACTTCATCTGCAATTTCTCTAAATTTTTTCGCATCGATTATTCTTGGATAAGCACTAGCACCTGCAACGATCATTTTAGGTTTAAACTCATTTGCTAATCTCCTGACTTCATCAAAATCAATGGTTTCTGTCTCAGGGTCTAAACCATATGGAATAAAATTAAAATATTTTCCTGAAATATTTACTTTACTTCCATGTGTCAAATGTCCTCCACTAGAAAGATCCATACCAAGAACAGTATCTCCAGGTGTTAATAAGGCAAAATATACCCCTATATTTGCACTGGAGCCAGAATGAGGTTGAACATTGGCATATTCCGCGCCAAACAGTTTTTTCATTCTATCAATGGCCAGCGTTTCTACTTCGTCAACATGCTCACATCCACCATAATACCTTTTCCCAGGGTATCCTTCAGCATATTTATTTGTCATCTCGCTTCCGCAAGCTTCCATAACCGCCTTGCTGGTAAAATTTTCGGAAGCGATCATTTCTAGTTTATTTTCCTGTCTACTTATTTCACGTCTGATTATATTACTTACTTCCTGATCAGTCTTATCCAGATTATTAAAA
>JBBRXC010000025.1:0-16720 GCA_038248745.1 Peptostreptococcales bacterium
CATGTTGTTTTGATAATGGTCCCAATGCCCTGAAGTATGCCATAAAGATTCACTTAGAATCAATGGGGTTTTAATTTCTTCATAGCCTCTTTTTGTATGCTCTGTTCTCCAGAAAGATTCCAATTCATTTCTGATCACCATCCCCTTTGGTAAAAAGAATGGAAATCCAGGTCCCTCTTCAAACATGGCAAAAAGATCCATTTCTTTTCCGATCTTTCGATGGTCTCTAAGTTTTGCCTCTTCTAGTCTGGCGACATAAGCATCCAACTCTTCCTGTGAAGGAAAAGATGTGCCGTAGATTCTTTGAAGCATCTTCTTCTTTTCGTCGCCTCTCCAGTACGCCCCTGCCACACTCATCAACTTAATCGCCTTGATTTGGCCGGTACTTTCCATATGTGGTCCCGCGCAAAGATCCACAAAATCCCCCTGTTGATAGAAGGATAGAGCAACGTCTTCCGGAAGATCCTGAATTAATTCCACTTTGTATGGCTCATTTCTGTCCATCATAAACTGAATAGCTTCTGCTCTTGGCAGTTCAAATCTTTCCAGCTTATTGTTCGCCGAAATAATTTTCTTCATTTCCTTTTGTATTTTCATGAAATCGGCTTCGCTGAATTTATAATCCAAATCAAAATCGTAATAGAATCCATTTTCTATTGCCGGTCCGATGGCCAGTTTCGCTTCAGGCCACAATTTTTTTACTGCCTGCGCAAGAATGTGAGAGGAAGTATGCCTAAAGTTATGTTTTACCTGTTCATCTTCAAAGTTTAATTTTTCTTTTGCCATTTTGTTTCTCCTATATATTAATTTTTATTTATACACTTTGATAAATTATATTACAATCATCCTATTTGTCAAGTAAACCGCGGATTCCGATAGCACATTCAAGTCTCTTTTTTTCCAGTTCGCATCCCAACTTATAAGGGATGTTTATATCGCCGCTGATATTGATTGCATTGGCATGACATCCGCCGCTACAATAAAATTTTGCCCAGCAGTTTCTGCATTCTTCTTTATTATATAAGCTGGCATTCAAAAATTTATCCCTCTGATTATTAACAATCTCTTGGTCAAAAAGATTTCCTATGAGATACTCTTTGTTTCCTACAAACTGATGACAAGGGTATAGATCTCCTTCTGGCGATACGGCAAGGTACTCTGTCCCTGCACCACACCCTGACAATCTCTTTACAATACAAGGCCCCTGCTCCAGGTCTACATTGAAATGGAAAAAATCAAAGGCTTCCCCTTTCTTCATCTTTTCCAAATATATATCAGTCAATCGATCATATTCTTCAAATATTCTATCCCTGTCTTCTTCCTGAAGTGCATAGGGTTGCTTTAAATCAGTGACTACCGGTTCTACAGAAACATTTGAAAATCCAAGACGAACCAAATGTTCCACATCTTTTGAAAAATCTAAATTATTTCTTGTAAAGGTTCCTCTTGCGTAATAAAGGCCTTCTCTCTTTTTAATGAAATTCAAGTAATTTTTCATAATCGCGTCATAGGTTGGCGATCCATTTACTGTCTTTCTCATGTGATCGTTTATTTCAGGCCTGCCGTCAATGCTGAGAATGACATTATCCATCGTCTTATTGATGTATACTGTTTTTTCATCATCTAAAAGCAGTCCATTTGTTGTGATAGTGAATCTAATGTTTTTATTGAATTGTTTTTCCTGGTCCCTGCCATAATCCACCAATTTTTTAACCACTTCAAAATTCATCAGTGGTTCACCGCCAAAAAAATCAATTTCAAGATTTCTTCTGCTACCTGAATTAGCAATCAGATGGTCAATTGCTTTCATGCCAACTTCCAGGCTCATCAAACATTTGCTGCCCGCAAACGTCCCTTGTTCTCCAAAGCAGTAGGTGCAGATCATATTGCAGTCATGGGCAACGTGAAGACACATGGCCTTCACAACCGAGTCCTCATTATTCTTCATTTCGTCCGTAATATAGGAATCATCTGTGAAAAGCATGTCTTGTGCCGCTAGTAAACTGATCTCTTTCGCTGCGGCAGATTTATCAGGGCGAAGTCTATTAAGCGCCTCTTCTACAGAACTGTTTTCCATGCCATCTAAAAGATTAAAGACTTCTTCATCTACCACGTGAACTGCTCCGCTGTTTATATCAAGCACCAAAAAAATATCTTTGAATTTAAATTTATGTATCATGATTCCCTATCCTTTATTTTTTAATTAAAAAAACAGCATTCTCTGCTGTTTTTAACCTTGTCCATACCGAAAATTATCTTCTCTTTGAGTTCTCACATTTTTGGTTAGCAACTGTACAAGATGTTTTACATGCTGATTGACAAGAAGTTTGACATTCTTTGCAACCTTCACCACATGCAGTTGTTTTTAGAGTCGGTCTTGCAATTGTTTTAATTTTTTCCATTTCAGCCTCCTGAAGTTTTTATATCCATCATTGATTATACTACTTTTATGCCGTTTGTCAATTGAAATTGCCCATGTACTCCATGGGATTTAACCCATAGATCTGAACTACCTCCAGCAAATCACTGTGTGCCATATCATAAGGAGTGACAAAAATTCCCTTATCACTGTCTATATCAATGCCCAATTCTCTATAGGCATACCAGACCAAATGTGCGCAATGCGTTTTTTTGATATCTTCAACATATTTTACCGGAATTCCTGCAAATAAGCCATATGGGATTCCGTATAATTTACTTTCTGCGGTGTTAATTAGTTTTTTTTCAACTTTAAGCCTTTCGCCACCAACCTGTTCCAACACATCCTCTTTTATTCTAAGTTGTATAAATGAGGGATATCTTTCCCATTTTTTATAATACTGATATTCTGAATCCTTTCCAAGAACCAGCGACTCCAGCGTTGTCCCTTTTTCGCCATTCGTTACAATCGCCGCGTGGCCATGCCGCCAGCCCAAACTGTGCGTTGAAAGGGAAATAAGAATATCCCCATCCTCCAATCCTTGAATGTCAAATTTATTTGTCGTTTTACCCGCCGCATCTACACTTTGCTCCTCAGCCGTTATAATGGTAATTCTATTACTAGCATAAATGTTTTCTGCGAAAAAATTGTTTTGGTATTTTTTCAATTCCTCAACATAATTATTATTATTTTCAATGATGCTATCGATGGAAGACTGACCCAATCCAGTTTGTAAAAAGAGTTCCTTGTATTCCTCCTCTTTGATCCCGTCTCCAATAATTTTTTCAATATCCTGTTTTGCATAGGAAGGGGTATAGTGCCCCTCCTTTTCTATTTTGTTTTCCAATAAAACAATAACAATAACTGCAACCATGATCATAATGGCTGCAGTTATCGTAATCTTTTTAATCCTTTTAACAACTTTTGTTTTCATCGCCGATTTCCTCATAGCAATTATAGCATTTGGAGTGGCTCATGGCAATTCTAAAAATTATTAAAGTTTCAAAATTATTATATTCATACTTAATATTTACTCTTTTTAGTGTAGGATGTATGTAGCAGCTCATGAGATTTATGACCCAATGGCTGTCCCAAAAACTCCTCATAAATCTGTGTAATGTAAGGATTTTCATGAGATTTTCTTAGGGTCTTACCTTCATCCTCATTATAAAGGGCCTGTATTCTTTTCAGACGGGTTTCATGATCCGTTGGTCTTGGCTGACCACCGCCACTGATACATCCTCCAGGACAACCCATTACCTCTATAAAATGATATGGACTCTTCCCTGACTTGATTTCATCCATTAATATGGAAGCGCCTTTTAATCCGCTTGTTGCCGCAATTTTAACGGTAATTCCGTTTAAAAAATGCCATGTGGGCTTCGCCTCTGATATTGTAACCTCCGCTGATTTGATACGTTCAAGTCCCTGAATTGGCTTCACATGCAGCTGGTCAAACGGTAGTTCTCTACCAGTAACCACCTCATATACCGTTCTCAGTGCTGCTTCCATGACGCCTCCAGGCACCCCAAAGATATCTGCTGCCCCTGATGACAAACCAAGTGGGTTATCAAACTCCCTATCTGGCAAGTTTTTAAAGTCTATTCCTGCCTCCTTAATGATTTTACCAAGCTCTCTGGTTGTTATAACAGCATCTACATTTGGATACCCGTCATTCACCATTTCAGGCCGGGTGATTTCATATTTTTTTGCAGTACATGGCATCACCGATATGACAAAAAGATCTTCAGGATTAATTTGCATTTTCTGGGCAAAAAAGCTTTTTATTAAGGCGCCCAGCATCATATGGGGAGATTTACAAGAAGATAAATTGTCAAGCTGATCAGGATAAAAGTGCTCAATATAATTAATCCAACCCGGGCTACAACTTGTGATCATTGGCAAAGAAGGCACTTCATCAGCAGGTTTGAATCCTGCTTGATCCAGTTGTTCTTTTGTAATAACATTTTGCGCGTATAAATATTGGGTCAGTCTTTTAAGCAATTCCGTTCCTTCTTCAAGAATCGTCAAATCTGCCGCAAAATTTGTATCAAAAACATAATCAAAATTCATTTCCTTTAAAGCACTCACCATTTTACCAGTCACACACTGACCTGGCGCATACCCGAATTCTTCTCCAAGGGCGGCTCGAATGGCGGGGGCTGTTTGAATAACCACCTTTTTTGTTGGATCTTGAAGAGCCTCCCAGACCTTTTGAGTGGAATCTCTTTCTTTTAATGCATCCACAGGGCAAACTGTTACGCACTGTCCACAGAATGTACAGGCGGATGAATTTAACGGCAAATCCAGTCCAGGACTTACGCTAGAAGCAAATCCACGGAACTGTGGATTCAGTATCCCTACGCCCTGTATCTCATTGCAAACCGTGACACATCGACGGCAAAGAATACATTTTGAAGCATCCCGAATAACCGATGGTGAAGAATCATCAAAATAATTTTTAGATTTCTCTCCTTCGAATCTGGACTCCTCAATTTGTATCAATTCTCCCAATTCTTGGAATTCACAACTTTGATTTCTTCCGCATTTCAAACAGTCTTTGGGATGATCAGAGAGCATTAGTTCATAAAGCACCCTTCTTGCGTTTCGGACTCTTTTAGAATTTGTTTGAATCACCATTCCCTCTGTGACTGGGGTAATGCAGGAAGCCTGAAGATTCTTAAACCCTTCAATTTCAACGACACATATTCTACAAGACCCAAATTTATGGACACCTTCAAGGTAACACATGGTTGGAATGAGAATGTTATTTTGTTTCGCGGCATCAAGAATAGTCATTCCTGATTCTGCGCTTATTTTTTTTGTGTTTATCGTTAAGTTAATCATCATTATTCACCTCCCCCATCTATAGTCTTCGATCACATCTCAAACACCGCATTGACTCAGCAATGGCGTTCAATCTGTGAAATCCCAAGCAAACTTCGTCAAAATTATCATGTCTTTCCTCTGGCTTCAGATATTTCATCTCGAAACGGTTATGCTCCAAAACCTCCGAATCATCATCTATTGCTTCCGGTATGTCAATCGGTTCTCCTTTGTTCAACAGCCCATTTCCTCCAAGGTATTGATCCATGGCGGAAGCAGCTTTCTTTCCATCAGCAATCGCTGTAATCACAACATCAGATCCTCTGACCACATCTCCCCCGGAGAATACACCAGTGATAGAAGTCATTTGTGTGTCAGCATTGACGATAAATGTGCCCATCGGCGTCGCTTCCACTTCTTCCTTTCTAACAAAAGGCAAATCCGAATACTGACTGACAGCTGGTATGACCAAATCAACAGCCATCATAAATTCCGACCCGACAATGTCACAGGATTTTTTTCTACCATTCTTATCAAATCCCGACAACTCCATTTTTATGCACTTGATATGGGTTACTTTGTCGTTGCCTATAAATTCCAAAGGTCTTACAAGTTCATGAACTATGACTCCTTCTTCGATTGCTTCTTCAATTTCATATTGGTCTGCAGGCATGTCTTCCATGGTTCTTCTATAAAGAACATGAACCTCGCTGGCTCCCTTTCTCACAGCAACCCGAGCAGCATCAAAAGCTGTACTGCCACCGCCGATGACAGCCACAATACCTCTCGGCTCTACTGGTTTTCCAAGATGGACGTCTTTGAGGAAATCAAATCCATGATAAACACCTGGTAATCTTTCTCCTGCAACGCCAACTTTTCTAGAAAGCTGTGCGCCTGTAGAAATATATAATGCATCATGTTTTTCCCGAAGTTCTTCAAAAGTAATATCTTTGCCCACTTCTACATCTGTAATAATATTTATGCCTACCTGGGTGATTGTTTCAATTTCTTTTTTAAGAACCTCTTTTGGCAGACGATATTCCGGAATACCAAATACCAATACACCCCCCGCAACAGGTTGTGCTTCATAGACGGTAACATCATAACCTAATCTCCCTAAATAATAGGCACAGGTTAACCCAGATGGTCCCGCTCCAATAATGCCAACAGACTTGCCTTTTTTGGGGAATACCAGATCGATGAATGGCTCGCTGCTCTTAAACATTTCATCCGCCACATATCTTTTTAGGTCTGAAATCGCAATAGGTTCATCCATCTGTCCTCTTCTACATTTACTCTCACACGGATGAGTACAAACCCTACCACAAACCGATGGGAACGGATTTTCCTGACGGATCAGGTTATAGGCATCCTTAATTCTATTTGCTGCAATAAGTGCTAGATATCCAGGTACATTCACATTTGCAGGGCATGCATTTTCGCAAGGAGAAATGAACAGCTCAGAGCAAACGCCAGCGCTGCAGTGTTTATTTCTTATATGTTCATCATATTCTTCTCTAAAATATTTAATAGTGCTTAATACTGGATTTGGTGCTGTCTGCCCAAGTCCACATAAAGCGGTATCTTTAATAGCTTCTCCTAATTCAATAAGTAGTTCCACATCCCCTTCTTTGCCTTCACCTTTTGTAATTCTATCCAAAATTTCCAGCATTCTCTTTGTACCTATTCTACATGGCACACACTTGCCACAGGATTCATCTTGAACAAATTCCATAAAGAATCTTGCCACGTCTACCATACAGGTGTCCTCGTCCATACTAATCAGACCACCCGAGCCCATAATTGCTCCCAGTTCCACCAGCGAATCATAATCAATAGGGGTATTCAGATGGGCATTTGTCAGACAGCCTCCTGACGGTCCGCCAGTCTGAGCCACTTTGAATTTCTTTCCCCTTGGAATACCGCCACCAATACCAAAAATAATCTCGCCTAGGGTAACCCCCATAGGAACCTCGATCAACCCCGTATTATTGATGTCTCCGGCAAGAGCAAAAACCTTGGTTCCTTTGCTTTTTTCAGTACCGATTCCATTAAACCAGTCCGCACCCTGCAGAATAATGGAGGCAACATTTCCCAAAGTTTCCACATTGTTGATAACGGTAGGTTTTTTAAACAGTCCTTCATCCGCTGGATAAGGCGGTTTCTGATTTGGCTCTCCACGTCTACCTTCAACCGAGCCAATAAGCGCTGTTTCTTCTCCACAGACGAATGCACCTGCTCCTATTCTTATTTCAACATCAAAATCAAAATTACTGCCGAAAATATTTTTTCCAAGAATATTTCTTTCTCTAGCAAGCTTTATAGCCGCTTCAAGGCCTTCAATCGCCAGAGGATATTCTGCCCTGACATAAACATAACCCTGATTGGATCCCACCGCGTAACCGGCAATAGCCATGCCTTCAAGAATAGAATGAGGATTTCCCTCCAGTAAGCTTCTATCCATAAAAGCCCCCGGATCTCCTTCATCCGCATTACAAATGATATATTTCTGATCCACCGATGATTTTGCTGCAATTGCCCATTTAAGACCCGTTGGGAATCCACCGCCTCCTCGTCCACGCAGGCCAGATTTTTTAATTTCTTCTATTACTTGGATTGGTGTTAAAGTCCCAAGGGCTTTAGCCAGAGCATAATAGCCATCGTTATAGATGAATTCTTCTATTGATCTGTAATTAATCATACCGCAGTCTCTCAGCACCACCTTATGCTGCCCTTTAAAAAAGGAAATGTCTTTCATTAAAGGAACTTTTTTACCGGTTTCTCGATCTGTATAGCAAAATTCCTCAGCTATTTGATTTTCCAGTAAATGTTTTTTCACAATTTTTTTCATGTCTTCTGGGTTGAGTTTACAGTAAAATACGCCTTCCGGCTGTATCGTTAGTCTGGGACCCACATCACAAATACCAATGCATCCAGTAAGGCTTAATTGAATAGCTGAAGTTAGACCCGCTTCTTCCAGTTCAGCTATCAACGCCTCCCTTACCTCGCCGCAGTTTGATGACATACAGCCTGATCCTGAGCATAATAGCAGGGTTTTATCAAATTTTGCAGAATCCGCTTCAAATTTCTTTTTTACATTGTCGAGATCTGCAATACTGCTTATTTTTTCATTGCTGATGCTTATTATTTCTTTATCCGTCATATCAACGCCTCCTATCTGTATTGCTTCAGAATTTGTTGAAGCTTGTTAGAATTTACACGTTTATATACCTTATCATTGACTCTAATCGCAGGCGCCAATCCACAGGCGCCCATGCAGCGAACAACCTCCAGAGAGAACTTCATGTCCTCCGTAGTCTCCCCAACATCGATACCAAGAATTTCCCTGAGTTTATCCATTATTTTTTTTCCGCCACGAACATAGCAGGCAGTGCCTAAACAAACCCGAATAATATACTCGCCTTTGGGTTTTGTGGAAAAGAAAGAATAAAATGTAACAACTCCGCCAACTTTCGAAATTGGCAGATCCATTTTTTCCGCGATGTACGTTTGTACCTCCTTAGGTAAAAACCCAAATATGGCCTGCGCCATATGAAGAACTTGAATCAGATTGCTCTCTTTTCTCTCATAATCTGATATCACTTCTTCCAAAAGTGTGTACTTCTCTGTCTCGGTCATTTCTTTGCATAAATTGCCTTCACAAACTTTAGACATTTGAACACCTCCGTTCTATTTGGTAATATTTTAACACTCTAAATTTAAAAAGCAATAGTTTAATATATTTTATACAATATACAATAAACAATAGCCTCCATTAATAGGTGAAAACTAGAAAAGAATCTCCCCCAGACCTAAATCTTGGGGAGATTCTTTACTTTTCAACTTTTTTTAACGGCCGGCCTGATAATTCATAGACTGTATCTGATAGTACACGTGTGTCAGCCAGATCATGGGTGACAAGGATAATTGTTTTTTCGGTTTTTTCCCAAATTGTTGCAAGTTCTGGCAAAATCTCACTTTTCAGCTTATCGTCCATTCCCTTAAAAGGTTCATCCAAAAGGATTATATCCGCATCATAGGCGAGAGCCCGGCCGATCGCTACCCTTCGTTGCATCCCTCCGCTCAGTTCATTTGGCATCATTTCCGATGCCTCTGACAAATCAAGTTGGGACAACACCTCCTGTACCTTCCATTTCGATTCCTCCGGTGTGAACTTTGATTTCAAAACAAGTTCGATATTCTGAAAAACGTTCAGCCACGGAAGAAGTCTGTCCTCCTGGAATACAAAGGCAATATTCCCTTTATCAACACCCGAAATCATGCCTTTCTCAAAGGTCTCTAAGCCTGCGATCATTCGAAGCAATGTTGTTTTCCCACAGCCGGAAGGGCCAATAACACTTGTCACCTTTCCATCAGCAAAGGATATGTTGAAGTCTTCAAATATATATTCTTTTTTGAATTTTTTATATAGATGATTAACTTCTATCATGAGATGCTCCCTTTTTCCCTTTGTGCAGAATTAAATTGACAACTTTTTCAAAAGCCATGCTAAGTGCTACAATAGCTATAATCCAAGCGAAAAGTGCCTCGGTATCTAAATATACTTTTGCGTTCAGTAGGTTGTATCCCATTGAAAAAATAGGGCTCGAAAGGACCTCCGCCGCTACAACGGTTTTCCAAGACAATCCGGTTGTCAGACTCAAGGCAGATTTGATGTGTGGGGCAACAAAAGGGATGTAAATCGATTGAACCAAATCTCTTTTTCTAATGCTATAAATTTGACTCATTTCTATGGTTTCTTTATCCAGGCTTTCAAGACCCGCCAATATATTTGTATAAACAATTGGATAACACATGAGGAAACACACGAAAATAGGTACATTTCCGGAAGGTAGCCATAACAAGGCAAATATAATAACAGCCATAACCGGTGTTGATTTAAGGATATTAACAGCAAATCCCATAATATCTTTCACAATAAAAAGCAGGTAGGCAGCAATCGCTGTGCCTAGTCCTGCCGCAAAAGATATGATAATGCCTGCAATTACACGAAACATGGTTGCCAATACATCTTTGTAAAATCCCTGTGTCATCAAAAGCTGGCTGAGTGTCGTGAAGGTATTCACCGGCGAAGGCACAACAACATCCTTTCCGACAATTATATAAACAATCTGCCAGATCAGGAGCCAGAATATCACAATAAGTGCACTTTTGCTTTTACTTGGTCCCTTTATAGTAGAAATTTTCATCCGGCATCGTCCCTCCGATAGACTTAGGATCCATAGCGCTGATTATTTGATAGAAATCAATCAGGTCTGCTTTTCCATCCTGCGCAGAGATAAATACAATATTACATTGAGGAATAGCTTTCTTTGCTATAAGAACATCCGGAATGATGCCATATTGAGAAACCAGTTCAGCGGCTCCCTCGATATCTGCGTTTACGAAATCTACTGAGGCTGTATAATCCTTAAGAAAAATTGTTAAATCTGCCTCTCTCATTTCAACAAAAGATTTTTTGGCAATTAGTACCCCCATTGGGAGTTCGGTTTCCTGAGATGTTTTCCACTGGGCATTCATATCCACTGCTATCCTGACTTTTGGATTTTTCTCTGTAACAATCGTCGTGAAAGGTTGCGGTAGCATGGCAATGGTTCCTTCTTTGGCCATCAGTGTTGATGCCACGTCGGTATGATTCAACAGCCAGTTAACCGTCAAATCTTTCTGAGGATCCAATCCAGCATTTACCAACAGCTGATTCAAAATAAACTCTGGCGTTCCACCCTTTCCACTGGCTACGATTGTTTTACCTTTCAGATCACTTATATCTGTTACCGCATCCCCATTTTCAACAATATAGAGAACCCCTAAGGTGTTGACGCCAATCAGGATGATATCACCTTCTAATTTATTGTACAGTACTGCCGCCAGATTAGATGGCACCGCAGCAATGTCCACTTCTCCGGATATAATTTTCCCAACCACTTCATCCGGGCTCTGATACATTGTCACCTGATATTTGTCAGGTTCTTCCATCAATTGAACCATTCCAATACCAGTCGGTCCGTTGAGACTGGCAATTTTTATAGGTGCTGTCAACAGTTCTTCAGGTTCAGTCGCACAGGCCGTAAATACACCTGCAATTAAAATTGTTAAAACTAGCATACTAACTAAGATTCGCTTTTTCATTTGTCGTTTTCTAAGATGTTCCCTTTTGTTGAGATTGCCATCTTATGCTCCTTTTTTTGTTATTTATTTATCATATCACGTGCTTTTAAACCACACAATCTTTTTCAGTAATTATATTTATTCACAGAACATTATCAAATAAATTTCATATCTTGTCCATTAAATCAATTTTTTCAAATACCCAAGCAGTCAGTTCGCTTAGGGAAGGATGAATCACCATGGAATCTCCGATAATATCATAGGAACTATCACAAGCGTCCTGCGACCCTTGATTCATCAAATAAACAAATGGCTGCAGCAATGTGGCTGCTTGCGGGCCAACGATATGAACCCCAAGTATTTCTTTGTTTTCATTGACAATCATTTTCACAAATCCGTTATCTTCGTCCCCATCTCTGTAACCCATCGCTCTGCCACCAACCACTTCCGAATAATAATTTTTTGCCGAGAAGTACTTGATTCCTTTATCTTGTAGTTCTGTTTCTGTTAATCCAACATGAGCAACCTGTGGATGGGTGAATATTGCCCAGGGAACCGCATGGTACCCGGCTTGTTTTTTCTCGCCTTCACCATAAATGTTATGAGCCAAAATTTGTGCCTCATGATTGGCCTTATGCCTGAACTGATATTTACCATTGATGTCCCCTAGTGCCCAAATATTTTTTTGAGAGGTTTCCAAATATTGATTGGTCACAATCCAGCCCTTTTTATCAACCGCCACGCCAGCTTTTTCAAGACTCAAAATGTCTCCAGTGGATTCAGTACCGGAAGCAACAAGGATTTCTTCACATGCCACTGTACTCTTTTCTTTTGTCACCTGATTTTCCAACGTCACATATTTCAAATACTGATTTTTTGATACAGATAAAACCGTGCTATCGGTGAAAACATCAATATCACAGTTTACAAATTGTTTTTTGACAAATTCTGATATTTCCCCATCTTCCTTGGTTAAAATCCGGTTGCTTCTACCAATAACCGTCACTTTGGTACCAAATGCCGAGAATATATGCGCAAATTCCACACTGATTGCGCCACTACCCAGTATTACAAGGCTTTTCCATGGTTTCTGAGGATATTTTTCACCAAAGAAGGTTTCTGAAGTTAAATATCCTGCTGCTTCCAGCCCTTCAATCGATGGAACCCGACTTCTTGCCCCAGTGCCTATAATGATTTTATCCCCTTGAATCACTTCATCCGGTTGATTTCCTTCATATTGGACCAGAATACTATCCGACCCAACAAAGGATCCAGTTCCCTTGAATAATTCCAGATTAGAAATTCCCTTCAGGTTTTTTTCAATCAACTTATTAAAATCGATTTGTTCCCACATCCTTTTAGAAATATCGTCCCAATCAAATACTGGTTTACTCGTTTTAATGCCGATTCTTTCCGACCGTTCTATCTCACGAATAAAATCAGCCGGATATACCAGCATTTTAGAAGGTATACACCCCTTCGTCAGGCAAGTTCCTCCCAACTTCTTATTTTCCACAAGGGCACATTTCTTCCCCTGTTTCAGCGCCTCTTGCACGACCATAAAAGCCGCACCACTTCCTATGACAATAAGGTCAAACTTTTTCATTGGTCAACTCCTTTAACGCTTCACAAACCCAGATATATCTGGCAAATCTTCTGCTTTTGTTTTTATATACTACAGATTGATCAACAATGACCAATCCTTCTTCACGAATTTTATCGGTTAAATCTATTGAAGATATAAATACTTGACGTTCAGAGATTATTGCAGCATGACGGATAATGTCCATCATATTGTCTTCATCCGATAGACTAAAGTTCCCATAAGGCAAGTCTACAACTGCGGCATCATAGCTTTCCTCTATGTCCTTTATATCACTTCGTAATACTTGTCCCTCATAACCATAATGTTTTAGGTTTTTTCTGGCGTTATTCGCGACCTTGGGTTTAATCTCACTGCCTGTAATGTCATACCCTGCATAATGGCCTTCTAACAGCACCGTCCCTACGCCACAACATGGGTCAATGATTTTTTTGGAAACATCCCCTTGCGCCGCTACATTAAGAATTGCTTTTGCTGTATGAATACCTAAAGAGCTTGAATAGCTGTAGGGCTTTGTCATATGGTTTTTCCAAAGCATTGTATTATAAACAACAACACCAAAGTACCATTTGCCTTCATAAAAAGTCACCCCATAAATAATTTTTGGGTGATCAAAAGAGGGCACTCCTTCAATCGCATAACCAACTGCTTTCATGATTATTTTTCGGTCCTTCTCTACAGGATCTGGGTTAATTACAGGTACATACTCCACTTTAAATGCTTCCACTACATACTTATTTTCAAGAATCTTTTGAATAAGATCTTCAAAAGTAGCGGTTGCATGAAGTATTTCTAATCGGCTTTTAAGGTAAGGGCTTATAGACGCATCCATCCTTTGCTCTGAGAAGAACGCCTTGGTTTCTATGGATTTATTGAATAACGCCCTCATTTCAAGGGCGCACAAATCCGACTCATAATCTTGATAATTAATGTGATACATATATTGTGCCATCAGGGGCTCCTTGCTATGATGTAATCGCTGTTTACTGTTACCGGTTATGGACTGGCACTTAGCTAGAAGGCGCACCATATAAATTCAATATAACTACGCCTACCGTAATCATTATAATGGCAATAATTCCTACTACTGATATTCCTTCTTTGAAAATAAAAACTGAAATTAAAGTTGCGGCAATTAAACCCACCGCGGACCAGGTTGCATAAGAAATACTTAAATTTATGGTCATCAGTGATTTCGAAAAAAAGAAAAAGCATAGTGAATAAGTTACAATGCTTATGGTAGAAGGCCACAGTTTTGTAAACCCTTCTGAATACTTTAAAAATGTAGTTCCTATTAATTCTCCTGTTATGGCTAGTGCTAAATATATATATCCCATAAATTCCCCCATTCTACTTATAGGAAGTCACCTTGTTCTTCCCCGTATTTTTAGATCTATATAAGGCTTCGTCTGCGCTCTTAATTACAAGATCATAACTTGAAACTTGATCATACTCATAAATTCCGATGCTCAAAGTAATAATTGGTTTTGGCAACATCTCTGGATCGATAATAAGTTCTGAGACCCTGGTTAATATTCGAGTTGCAATCATTTCAGCTACATTGATGCTGGCGGTTGGAAGAAGACAAATAAATTCATCCCCACCATACCTGGCACAAATGTCGAAGCCGCGAGTATTTTTTCTCAGCTCATTGGAAACGTCCTTTAATACCTGATCGCCAAAGTGGTGACCGAAGGTATCGTTAATTGCCTTAAAGTGATCTATATCAATCATCATTACTGAAAATACTATTTTAGATTTCTTTGACTTCAGAATATTTCTTCGTAAGGCATTTTCAAAATGACTTTTTGTAGATAAACCAGTTAAATAGTCTGTATCTAAGCTATCCGTTGTAATCCAGATTAATTTATAAACAGCATAGCTAAGAATTAGTAGTATCACAGTAAAACTAAAAAAAATAATAGTACGTAAATATGAAATAATATTATTAAGCTGATTGGCAGAAACATCCGTACCAACAAGTCCAATTACTTGACCACTTAGCGGATCGATAATTGGCGCATATCCAGAGATCAAGTCTCCCCAAACAGGATAATTTTCCATAGGGCTAAAATTAGGTTTTTTCGTCTCATAAGCCAGAATTTTATATTGATCGATTTGATCAGTTGAACCAAGAGGGGAGAAAAACTCGCTGTCCATTGGTTCACCATCTAAAATATACATTGTGGTGTCTTCAGTAACCTTTTTCTCAGTATAAATATATCGAACTTCTGTCGTATCTTTTAACGTTCTAAATATATGCTGCATTTTTTCATAGTAGGCTTTGTCATAAGAACCATCAACATAAGAGGAAGCCGCGCTAAGTCTTTTGTAAGATTCAATATCTTGAGCAATGATTTCAGCAACAGAAACAGAAATCGCCATCGTTGATTTGCCAATTTCTTCTTCGATTAAGTTTCTAGTATTTGCGTAAATGGCATAAGCAGGAATACTTAGTATAATGATCAACAAGAACATTATTATTGTAAAAAATATTCTTTTATGCCGACTTATAATTTTCATTTGGTCTCCCTGTAAATTAATTTGAACTTAATGAGTTTATTCTATCATAAATTCGAAAATAGTACAGGTAATAATGTTACCTGACGTGCAAAAATAAAATTAGAAAAATTAAAAACTACAGGACAGAATGTGCTTGTCCTGTAGTTAAAAAGAGCGAATAATTACTGATTATTCTCCAAATTTGTACACTTCATTTCCTTTGAAAACTGTGCTAAGAACTAGGGTGCCATCAATATCAAGAGGATTTATTTCAAATAAGTTTTGATTAAGTACAGCAAAGTCTGCTGACTTTCCAACTTCAATGGAACCTGTCGTATCTTCTCTATAATTTTGATATGCGCCATTTATTGTAAATGACTTTATCATATTTTCAAGAGAGACTCTTTCCTCCGGCCACAAAAGCCATGTAGGGTCATCCACATCTGTTATATCATCAACCTCATAGAACGCTGCATTATTAAGATTTCTTGTCACCCCAACTTCAATTGCCCAAAACGGATTGTTGTATGGCGTAACTGGGTGATCTGATGAGCAAACAAGCTTTGCACCAGCATCAATAAATGATTGCATAGGATATTCCTTCTCAGCTCTTTCAGCGCCTAGCAATGGCATGTCTACCACTTCCCACCAGTAAGGTTCTTTAAAAGCCCAGTATGGCTGCATATTGGCTATGATACCAAGTTCCCCAAACCTTGCTACATCCTCAGGTGCTACTAACTGAAGGTGTGTTATTACATTTCTAAATTCTTTTCCTTCATTTGCAGCTTGTGCTGCTTCAAACGAATCAAGGGTTTGTCTTGTTGCGGCATCTCCTATTGAATGTACATGTATCTGGAAATCATTTTCAAGGCCATAGGTAAATGCGGCTTCCATTTTTTCTTTGGTCCAAAGAGGTTCACTTACAAAATCTGCACCCATTCCACCCTCTTCAGTGTATGGTTCAAGCAAATATCCCGTAACGCCTTCGATAACACCATCTGCAAAGAATTTCAAACTTCCGTTTTTATAGGTTTCTGTTTCGTATGAATTTCTTTTTTCTATCGCTGCATCTATCTGTGCCGTTGCGTCTTCATTAGGAGAAATTACGGTATTACAAAATACATACATATCCAGCATACCCTCTTGGTCCATCTTTAAAAACGGATCAAGGTTTACTGCTGCAGTTATTCCATTTGACATGGATGTCATACCAGTATAGCCATATGCCTGCTGCATATCCA
>JBBRXC010000026.1:0-16271 GCA_038248745.1 Peptostreptococcales bacterium
GAAAGCCCGTCAGGCAGGTGAAGCCGGACACGAAATTAAGAAAGGAATAATAAAATGGCTAAACAGAAATTTGAAAGAAATAAACCACATGTAAACATTGGAACAATTGGTCACGTTGACCATGGAAAGACAACACTTACAGCAGCAATTACAAAGACTCTTTTCACAAGATTGGGATTAGGCAAATTGGTAGCATTTGACCAAATTGACAAGGCACCGGAGGAAAGAGAAAGAGGAATAACCATCGCAACAGCTCACGTTGAGTATGAAACTTTAAATAGACATTACGCACACGTTGACTGTCCAGGACATGCTGACTATGTAAAGAACATGATCACAGGAGCAGCACAGATGGATGGAGCAATTCTAGTAGTAGCAGCGACAGATGGCCCAATGCCACAGACTAGAGAACATATACTGTTATCAAGACAGGTAGGCGTGCCATATATCGTTGTATTCTTAAATAAATGCGACATGGTAGACGATGATGAATTACTTGACCTGGTAGAAATGGAAGTAAGAGAACTTCTTGACTTTTATGATTTCCCTGGAGATGATACACCAATCATCAGAGGATCAGCCTTGATGGCATTGAATGATCCTGAAGGTCCATGGGGAGATACAGTAATGGCATTGATGGAAGCAGTAGACTCGTTCATACCAGAGCCAGTAAGAGCAACAGACAAACCATTCTTATTGCCAGTGGAAGATGTATTCTCCATCACAGGACGAGGAACAGTAGCAACAGGAAGAGTGGAAAGAGGAGCAATAAAGATTGGTGCAGAAGTTGAAATAATCGGACTAAGCGACGTAAAAAGAAAAGTAGTAGTTACAGGAATAGAAATGTTCAGAAAATTATTGGATTCGGCAGAAACAGGAGACAATGTCGGAGTACTTCTGAGAGGCGTACAGAGAACAGAAATCGAAAGAGGCCAAGTTCTTGCAGCACCAGGATCCATTAAACCACATACAAAGTTCAAAAGCGAAGTATATGTACTGAAAAAAGAAGAAGGCGGAAGACATACACCATTCTTTAATGGATATAGACCTCAGTTTTATTTCAGAACAACAGACGTAACAGGAGATCTTCAGTTACCAGAAGGTGTAGAAATGTGTATGCCTGGAGATAATATCCAGATGACAATCTCATTAATCACACCAATTGCTATTGAAGAAGGACTAAGATTTGCGATCAGAGAAGGCGGAAGAACTGTAGGTTCTGGCGTTGTAGCTACTATCGTAGAATAAAAATACAGACCGCAGGTCCAGCTGGATATTTTTACGGCTGGCCTGCAGGTTTAATTACCAGAAGGCAAATAATATGAAGCATAAGATAATAGACAAAAAACACAACAGCAACAATTGTATGGTTTGTGGTATAAATAATGAATTCAGCTTGGGTGCAAGATTTTATGAATTGGACAACAAAGAACTTGCATGTACTTTTGAAACAAAAGAATTTCATCAAAGCTATCCTGGAAGATTACATGGAGGGATAGTCGCAGCCATACTAGATGAAACGGCTGGTAGAGCAATAGACAATCTGGAACCAGGGACATGGGCTGTCACAGTTGAACTGAACATAAAATATAAAAAACCCATTCCAATCAATGCAAGCTTGAAGGCTATTGGAAGAATCACTTCAAATAGTAGAAAAATATTTGAAGCAGAAGGGGAAATAATTTTACCTGATGGAACGACCGCAGCTACCTGTTGGGGGAAGTATTTAAAGATGAGTGATAAGGCTATGGCCGAAGAAGCTTTTTCTGAAGGCGAGTGGTTTGTTTTAGATGAAACTGATCCCGCCGAAATGGAAATTTGACTTGACATAGATATGTTTGTATGATAACCTAATCAAGCGACTTTATATGGTAGATATATAAGCGGAGCTTGAAACCAGGCTCTGAATTTTAGATTTAAACGGAGGGCAATTAGATGAGAGTAAAAGTAACATTAGCATGCGCAGAGTGCAAGCAAAGAAATTACAATACTATGAAGAATAAGAAAAACGATCCAGATCGTATCGAATTCAGCAAGTACTGTAAATTTTGCAAAAAGCATACTCTTCACAAAGAAACTAAATAATTAAGGAGTGAGTATCATGGAAAAAGAGATTAAAAAGAAACCAGTTGCTCCGCCTAAAAGAAAAAGAATGAGCTTTGGCGAGTATTTCAGAGGGATTAAGACAGAAACCAAAAAAGTGGTTTGGCCAACAAGAAAAGAATTGGGCGCCTACACTGTAGTAGTTGTTTTAACCTGTACATTTTTTGCATTAAGCTTTTGGGCTGTTGATTCTGCAGTTCTTGCCGCACTTCGTGCAGTATTAGGAATAACATTCTAATGATAATTAACAAAAAAAAGGGTTGGGTACAAAATGACTGATGATAACTTAGAAATTGAAAAGGTCGAAAATGAAACAGCAGAAGTCCTAGAGGCTTCTCCTCTTGATGAACCGGAGGAAGCAAGATGGTATGTTGTGCATACTTATTCAGGCCATGAAAACAAGGTAAAAGTTAATATAGAAAAAATTGTTGAGAATAGAGGAATGCAAGACCTTGTTCTTAGTATCATTGTGCCTACAGAGGATCGAGTAGAGATTAAGAATGGCCAACGGAAGGTGAAAACAAGAAAAATCTTCCCAGGTTATGTACTAATAAAAATGTTTGTTACAAATGAATCCTGGTATCTTGTGAGAAATACGCAAGGCGTAACTGGATTTGTAGGTCATGGTTCTGAACCGATTCCTTTGACAAACGAGGAAGTAAGAAGAATGGGAATAGAAAAAGTCTACATCGACCTAGATGTAGAGGTTGGCGATAGTGTTAAAGTGATTAATGGTCCTTTCGAAAGCTTCATGGGAGTCGTTGAAGAGGTAAACATGGAAAAACAGACACTAAAAGTAAGAATCTCTATGTTTGGAAGAGATACACCTGTAGAACTTGAATTTGGACAGGTGGATAAAATTTAGAGAAAGGAGAATATAAAATGGCAAAGAAAGTCGAAGGTATTATTAAACTACAGATTCCAGCAGGTATAGCAACACCAGCACCTCCAGTAGGTCCAGCACTTGGGCAAAAGGGCGTTAACATTATGGATTTCTGTAAACAGTTTAATGCAAAGACGGCCGATCAACCTGGGATGATTATACCGGTAGTTATTACTGTGTATGCAGATAGATCATTCACGTTTATTACAAAGACTCCTCCAGCAGCAGTATTGCTAAAGAAGGCAGCAGATATTAAATCGGGTTCCGGCGAACCAAATAACAAAAAAGTGGCTACTATTACAACAGAACAAGCAATGGAAATTGCAAAAATTAAGATGCCGGATTTAAATGCATCAAGCGTTGAATCAGCAACAGAGATGATCAAGGGAACAGCAAGAAGCATGGGTATCATCGTAAAAGATTAATAGTTGGGAGGCTAAGGCCGTTTGTACCACAAGGAGGAAAAAGAAATGCCTAAAAGAGGAAAAAACTACAAAGAAACAGTTAAAACATATGATAAAACAAATTTGTATGATACAACTGAAGCATTTGAACTGGTAGTGAAGAATGCAAAAGCTAAATTTGATGAAACGGTAGAAGTTCATGTCAAATTAGGAGTAGATGGGCGACATGCTGACCAGCAGGTTAGAGGCGCAATCGTATTACCACACGGAACAGGAAAAACAAATAAGGTTTTAGTATTTGCGAAAGGACCTAAGGTTCAGGAAGCAGAAGATGCAGGAGCTGATTATGTTGGTGGAGAAGAACTAGCCAAAAAAATTCAAACTGAAAACTGGTTTGATTTTGATGTAGTAGTTGCTACCCCAGACATGATGGGTGTTGTCGGAAGACTAGGAAAAATTTTAGGACCTAAGGGCCTGATGCCAAATCCTAAGTCAGGTACTGTAACCATGGATGTTACCAGAGCCCTTGAAGAAATCAAGGCTGGTAAAGTTGAGTACAGACTCGATAAAACAAACATCATTCACACTGGAATTGGTAAAGTTTCATTCGGACCAGAAAAGTTGGTTGAAAACTTCAAAACTTTATTGGATGCAGTAGTAAAGGCAAAGCCTTCAGCTGCTAAAGGACAATATTTAAGAAGTGTTACAATAGCATCTACGATGGGACCTGGAGTCAAAGTAAACCAAGCAAAATTGTAATTTAACTATTTATAGCTAAATGAATAAAGTAGAAATAAAACCGTAGACAGCGGGAGCGAAAGCTTAATTCCCCGCCGAGGTACAATATAAAATATTGGCCTTGTCTGTTTTCTATGGACAGGGCTTTTTTATATGTACGACGAATCATTAGAGAAAGGAGAAAATTTATGTCAATTGAAGCACAAAAAGAGAAACAGGTAGTTATTGACGAGATAAAAGGGAAATTGGAAAAAGCACAGTCAGCAGTTGTGATCGATTATATAGGTATATCAGTTTTTCAGGCAGATGCTATGAGAAAAAAACTACGTGAGGCGAATGTTGATTACACTGTTTACAAGAATACTCTTGTAAAGAGAGCAATAGAAGGCACTAAGTTTGCAGGTTTAGCAGAAGTATTAGAGGGACCAAGTGCGTTTGCGTTTGGATATGATGATGCTGTAATGCCAGCTAGAGTATTAAATAGCATTATGAAAGAATTCAAAAAAATGGAATTCAAAGCAGGCGTTGTTGAAGGAACTTACTTCGATGCTGCAGGAATACAAACCATTGCAGGGCTTCCTTCAAGAGAAGAACTTATTTCTAAATTCTTAGGAAGTGTACAATCACCATTATCAAAGGCAGTTAGAACATTCCAGGCGATTGCAGATGCAAAAGCTGAAAATAATTAATTTAAATTTTAAATAGAAAAAGGAGAAAATAAAATGAATAAAGATCAAATAATTGAAGCAATCAAAGCGATGACAATATTAGAAATAAACGAGCTTGTAAAAGCATGCGAAGAGGAATTCGGCGTATCTGCAGCAGCTCCAGTAGCAGCAGCAGGCGGAGCAGCGGTAGCAGAAGAAGAAGAAAAGACAGACTTCACAGTAGTTCTTGCAGCCATCGGCGCAGAAAAAATCAATGTCATCAAAGTTGTTAGAGCAATTACTGGACTTGGATTAAAAGAAGCTAAAGATTTAGTGGATGGCGCTCCAGCAAACGTAAAAGAAGGAATTGAAAAAGCAGAAGCAGAAGCAATCAAAAAGCAGCTTGAAGACGTTGGCGCAACTGTAGAATTGAAGTAACAACCTTATCCAAATTTTGCAAAACAAAATTGATGGAAAGGTCCGAATTTTATGAAAGACAAAATAATTAAACAAGATGAATGTTAACATTAAGGGATGACTTCAAATAAGAGGCCATCCCTTGTGTGCATTCTTTAAACACAAAAAAACCAATGGAAATTAAAGCTGTAAAGAGTATTTTTCTTGACCTATTGATTTCATTGTGATACTATTATATATTGCCACGCGAAGCAATTGTTTATTATATAAGGAGTGATGAATATGCCACAACCCGTAAAAGTAGGTAGAAGAACACGTATGAGCTACTCGAAAATTCATGAAGTAGCAGAAATGCCAAATTTAATCCAAATTCAAACAGAATCGTATGATTGGTTTATTAAAGAAGGATTAAGAGAAGTATTTGAAGACGTTTCCCCAATTAAAGATTATGCCGGGAATTTAGTACTGGAGTTTATGGATTACTCTCTAAAAGATTCCCCCAAGTATGAACAGGAGGAATGTAAGGAACGAGATGTAACATACGCAGCTCCATTAAAAGTAAAGGTACGATTAGTCAATAAGGAAACTGGTGAAGTAAAAGAACAGGAAGTGTTCATGGGAGATTTTCCGCTCATGACCGAAAAAGGAACATTTATATATAATGGAGCCGAAAGAGTCGTAGTAACTCAGCTAGTACGTTCTCCAGGACCCTATTACAATGTTGAAACAGATAAGTCCAACAATAAGCTTTACTCAACAACGATTATACCAAACAGAGGAGCATGGTTAGAATACGAAACGGACTCTAATGAAATTATTTCAGTTAGAGTTGACCGTACTAGAAAACAACCGGCAACTACACTGATCAGAGCCTTAGGCATAGGAACAGATCAAGAAATTCTTGAAATTTTCGGTGATGACCCAAGACTTAAAAAAACTTTAGAAAAAGACTCTACTGACAACTATGAAGATGGATTGAAGGAAATATATAAGAAGCTAAGACCAGGCGAACCACCAACTTTTGACAGCGCTAAGTCTTTGCTTGATTCCTTGTTTTTTGACCCGAAAAGGTACGATTTAGCCAAGGTAGGTAGATATAAATATAATAAAAAGTTGGGACTTTCCAACAGAATTGTTGGAGTTGTAGCTGCTGAAGACGTTTTTGATCCAAATACGGGAGAAGTATTGGTCGAAAAGGATAATAAAATTAATAGAACGTTAGGTTTTGCTATTGAAAATGCTGGTGTTAAAAGTGTTTTAGCTTACAGCAAAACAGACGATGACCATATAACGAAAGTCATTGGGAATAACTTTGTTGACATCTCAAATTTTGTGGATTTTGATGTAAAACCACTTAAGATTTCTTCAAAGGTTTATTACCCTGTACTGATGGAAATTTTAAAAGAGAATACAGAAGCTGAGGCATTGAAAGAGGCCCTGGTTGCTAGAAAAACAGAATTATCCCCTAAGCATATTTTGATTGATGATGTGATTGCTTCTATGAGTTACATATTAAATCTTAATTATGGCGTGGGAAATGTTGATGATATTGACCATCTTGGAAACAGAAGATTACGAACTGTTGGAGAGCTTCTTCAAAATCAGTTTAGAATTGGTCTTGCCAGAATGGAAAGAGTTGTAAAAGAAAGAATGACAATTCAGGATATTGAGGTCACTACGCCACAGGCACTGATGAATATTAGGCCTGTAACAGCGGCTATCAAAGAATTCTTTGGAAGTTCTCAGCTTTCTCAGTTTATGGATCAAACCAATCCGCTTGCGGAGCTTACGCATAAGAGAAGACTTTCCGCATTAGGTCCTGGAGGTCTTTCTAGAGAAAGAGCTGGATTTGAAGTTAGAGATGTTCATTATTCTCATTATGGCAGAATGTGCCCGATAGAGACGCCTGAAGGACCAAATATTGGACTGATTGGTTCTCTTACAACATACGGGAAAATTAATGAATACGGTTTCATTGAAACACCATATAGAAAAGTCAATGCGAAATCAGGTGTGGTTTCCAATGAAATAGAATATTTAACCGCGGACGAAGAGGAAATGCTTATTATCGCTCAGGCAAATGAGCCTCTTGACTCAAACAATAAATTTGTGAACTTTAAGGTTGCATCCAGAGGAGCAGGTGGAGAAATTGACCTTGTGCCAAGAGACCTGATTGATTATATGGATGTATCGCCTAAACAGGTCGTGTCAGTTGCGACTGCCATGATTCCTTTCCTTGAAAATGATGATGCAAATAGAGCCCTGATGGGAGCAAACATGCAGCGTCAGGCAGTTCCGCTGATGATTACAGATGCACCAATTGTTGGGACAGGTATGGAATATGGAGCAGCAAAGGATTCAGGGACTGTTTTACTTGCACTGAATGCAGGTACAGTTGACTTTGTGGATGCAACAAAAATTGTCATCTTGAGAGATGACGGTAACGGCAAAGACAAATACACTTTACTAAAATTTAAGCGTTCAAATCAGGGGACATGTATCAATCAGAGACCTATTGTTGCACACGGCGAGCATATTGCTAAAGACGAAGTCATTGCAGATGGACCTTCAACGAACCTTGGAGAAATTGCTTTGGGAATAAATCTTCTTGTTGGGTTTATGACATGGGAAGGTTACAATTATGAGGATGCTATTATCCTCAACGAAAGACTGATTATGGAAGATTCATTGACTTCAATTCATATTGAAGAATACGAATCGGAAGCGAGAGATACAAAATTAGGCCCTGAAGAAATAACCAGAGACATTCCAAATGTAAGCGAAGAAGCCTTAAAAGATTTGGATGAAGAAGGAATTATTAGAATTGGTGCTGAGGTAAATGCTTCAGATATTTTGGTTGGAAAGGTGACCCCAAAAGGAGAAACTGAACTGACTGCTGAAGAAAGACTTTTAAGAGCAATATTTGGAGAAAAGGCAAGAGAAGTTAGAGACACATCGCTGAAGGTTCCTCATGGAGAAACTGGAATCGTTGTGGATGTTAAAATTTTCTCGAGAGAAAATGGAGACGAACTTCCGCCAGGAGTTAATAAACTTGTCAGATGCTACATCGCTACAAAAAGAAAAATTAGCGTTGGAGATAAAATGGCTGGACGACATGGCAATAAGGGTGTTATCTCAAGAATATTACCAGAAGAAGATATGCCATTCTTAGAGAACGGACAGGCATTGCAAATCATGCTGAACCCTCTTGGCGTGCCATCTCGTATGAATGTTGGACAGGTGCTTGAGGTTCATCTTGGGCTCGCCTCAAAATATAAAGATTGGTATATAGCTACCCCAGTATTTGATGGTGCAAATGAAAAAGACATCATAAAATTACTGGCAGAGTGTGGTTACCCTGAAAGCGGTAAACTACAACTTAGAGATGGAAGATCAGGCGAGTATTTTGACAATCCCGTAACAGTAGGCTATATGTACATGCTTAAATTGCATCATTTGGTTGATGATAAGATCCATGCAAGAAGTACGGGTCCTTACTCTCTAGTAACGCAGCAGCCTCTTGGCGGTAAAGCACAGTTTGGCGGACAGCGTTTTGGAGAAATGGAAGTATGGGCACTTGAAGCTTATGGCGCAGCGTACACATTACAGGAAATACTTACAGTAAAATCTGATGATGTGATTGGCCGTGTAAAGACATATGAAGCAATCGTTAAGGGAGAAAATATTCCTGAGCCAGGCATTCCAGAGTCATTCAAGGTACTTATAAAGGAAATGCAGAGTCTGGGTCTTGATGTTAAGGTATTGACGGAAGACAATCAGGAAATTGAAATAAAAGAAACTATTGATTTAGAGGGCATCGCAAGCATAGAAAATATTGCGGACCTGGATTTGGAAGCTGAATTTGCCATTGAAGAAGAACTTCTTGGGGAAAATGGCTTTATGGAAGAGGGATTAGAGGGCGAAGATCTCTTAGAAGACGATGAAAAAGATGGATTTACCGAAGCCTTAGAAAAAGCAGATTTAACTGAAGAAGTATAAGAAAGGGGGAGGCGCTCATTGAACGAGAATATAAAAAATAATAATAATTATGAGATGAACAACTTCGAATCGTTACAGATTAGTTTGGCTTCAACAGAGAAAATATTAAGTTGGTCTCATGGAGAGGTTAAAAAACCTGAAACTATAAATTATCGAACGCTAAAACCAGAAAAAGACGGTTTGTTCTGTGAAAAAATATTTGGACCAACTAAAGACTGGGAATGTCATTGTGGGAAATATAAGAGAATTAGATATAAAGGAATAGTTTGTGACCGTTGCGGCGTTGAAATTACTAAAGCAAAGGTTAGAAGAGAAAGAATGGGGCACATTCAGCTTGCAGCACCAGTTTCTCACATCTGGTATTTCAAAGGTATCCCGAGTAGAATTGGGTTGGTTCTTGATATGTCTCCAAGAAATCTGGAGAAGGTATTGTATTTTGCAGCTTATATTGTCACTGATCCTGGGGAAACTAGCTTTGGATATAAGGAAATTTTGACAGAACAGCAGTATCGAGAAGCAAAGCAGATGTACGGCGCAAAATTCAAGGCAGCCATGGGCGCAGAAGCAATTAGAGACTTACTGTCGCAAATAGATTTGGTTGCCCTTTCAGATGATCTTAGAGCAAAACTGAAGGAAGCCAGCGGGCAGAAAAAGATTAGAATAGTAAGAAGGCTTGAAGTCATTGAAGCACTAAGACTCTCTGGGAATAAACCGCAATGGATGATTTTAGAAGTGATACCGGTTATTCCTCCAGATTTAAGGCCAATGGTTCAACTGGATGGCGGCAGATTTGCCACATCTGATTTGAATGACTTATATAGAAGAGTCATCAATAGGAATAACAGACTGAACAGATTGCTGGAGCTTGGTGCGCCGGACATTATCGTCAGAAATGAAAAGAGAATGCTTCAGGAGGCAGTAGATGCCTTGATCGATAATGGAAGAAGAGGAAGACCGGTAACTGGTCCGGGTTCCAGACCGTTAAAATCCCTTTCAGACATGCTAAAGGGTAAACAGGGTCGATTCAGACAGAACCTTTTAGGTAAGCGTGTGGATTATTCCGGACGTTCGGTTATCGTTGTTGGACCTGAACTGAAGTTTTACCAGTGTGGTCTTCCAAAGAAGATGGCACTTGAACTGTTCAAACCATTTATTATGAAGCTTCTTGTTGAAAACGGAAGTGCACATAACATAAAAAGTGCCAAGAGAATGGTAGAAAAGGTTCGCCCGGAAGTTTGGGATGTTCTTGATGAAGTCATCAAGGAGCACCCGGTTCTACTTAACCGTGCGCCGACGCTGCATAGACTTGGCATACAGGCATTTGAACCAGTACTTGTAGAAGGAAAAGCAATTAAACTTCATCCATTGGTATGTACTGCCTACAATGCCGACTTTGATGGAGATCAGATGGCGGTACATTTACCGCTTTCGGTTGAAGCGCAGGCTGAGGCCAGATTTCTTATGCTTTCCGTTAATAATATCTTAGCGCCAAAAGATGGATCACCTATCACAACGCCTACACAGGATATGATTTTAGGTAGTTATTACTTAACGCATTTGGGCTCGGAAAATAGAGATACGGATGCGGATAAGGGCGACGGAAAAGTGTTTACCAATATTGATGAGATGATTATGGCTTATCAGACAAAGACGGTAGGACTTCATGCAAAAGTGAAGGTAAGAAGATATATTGATGGAGATATACGGGGAAAACTTGTAGAATCAACTGTAGGAAGATTTATTTTCAACCAGGAGATTCCTCAAGACCTAGGTTACGTTGATAGAAATGTAGATAAGTATGGGCTGGAAATAGACTTTCTATGTGACAAAAAAAGGTTGACAAATATTATAGACAGATGTTACAGAGTGCATGGAAATACTGGAACGGCAGTAATGCTGGACTATATAAAAGCAACAGGTTTCCACTATTCAACAATATCGGCTATAACAATAAGCATATCAGATATGGAAATTCCGAAAGAGAAGCAAGCAATTCTTGATGCATCTGAGATTCAGGTTGAAAAGTATGAAAAAGCCTTTAGAGCGGGGTTGGTATCAAATGCTGAAAGATATGAAAAAGTTATCGGAATCTGGAACAAGACAACTGAAGATGTAGCAGATGCATTGATGGCTTCACTTGGAACATTGAATAACCTTTATATAATGGCTCATTCAGGTGCCAGAGGAAGTAAGAATCAGATCAGACAAATCGGTGGTATGCGTGGACTGATGGCCAACGCTTCCGGTAAGACAATCGAAATTCCTATCAAGGCAAATTTCCGTGAAGGATTATCAGTTTTAGAGTACTTTATATCCACAAACGGCGCTAGAAAAGGTCTTGCTGATACAGCACTAAGAACAGCTGACTCAGGATACTTGACAAGAAGACTGGTTGACGTTTCTCATAACGTCATCGTAAGAGAAGTGGATTGTGGCACGGATGAAGGAATTGAAGTAAAAGCTTTTGCAGATGGCAAAGAAGTTATTGAGCCGTTAAAGCTTCGTATTATTGGTAGAATTTCGCTGACTGATATTTTTGAACCTAAAACGGGAGAGGTTATCACTGAGCAGAATCGGGAAATAACTGAAGCGATGGCAGACAAAATAGAGGCCGCAGGAATAGAATCTGTAGCGATTAGATCCGTCATGACATGTCACAGCTTAGCTGGAATATGTGCAAAATGTTACGGAAGGAATCTTGCCACCGGGGAGACGGTAAATATTGGGGAAGCAGTTGGTATTACAGCCGCTCAGTCAATTGGAGAACCGGGGACACAGCTTACAATGCGTACGTTCCATACAGGCGGTGTGGCAGGAAGCGATATTACCCATGGTCTACCTAGAGTTGAGGAGCTTTTTGAAGCAAGAAAACCAAAGGGACTTGCAGAAATTTGCGAGCTGGATGGCACAGTAGTATCCATTGAAACCAGAAAAGATAATAAAACTGAGGTTAAAATCAGAGGCGAGGAAGAAACGGTTTATGTCATTCCTTACGGCGCAAGACTTAGTGTCAAAGAAGGAGATTATCTTCTTGCGGGCGGCCAGATTACTTTTGGACCACTGAACCCTCATGACATATTGAGACTAAATGGCATAGAAGGTGTTTACCAGTATCTTCTGAAAGAAGTACAACGTGTTTACAAGCAACAGGGTGTTGACATCAATGACAAGCATGTGGAAGTAATCGTTAGTCAGATGCTTTCCAAGATAAGAATTGAAGAAGCGGGAGACACAAGCCTTCTACCTGGTTCGCTTTACAGCAAGATAGAACTTGAAGAGGCAAATGAGATTATAACGGCAGCAGGTGGTGAACCGGCAATAGGCAGAAGAGTATTGCTTGGTATTACAAAGGCATCGCTAGCGACCAACTCATTCCTGTCAGCTGCTTCCTTCCAGGAAACAACAAGAGTTCTGACGGATGCAGCCATCAAGGGCAAAAATGATAAACTACTTGGCTTAAAAGAGAATGTTATTATTGGTAAGCTTATTCCGGCAGGAACTGGCATGAAACGATATAAAAACATTAAACTTGATTATGGCGTTAACACTGAATATATGGAATCCTTCAATGCTAAACCTGAAGAAGAGTTTGAGGAAGAGTATGTAAGGGAAGTGGAAACACCTGTCATTGTAGAGGTTGAAGAAGAAGTAATAATATCAGAAATCATAGAAGTTGAGTAGAAATTAGTTGACTTTGATAGCGTTTTATGGTATGATTTTCGTTGGTTTTAAGCGTAATTTGCTTGAAATATATTTACTAAATAACTGAAGAAAGGAGAAAATAATGCCTACTATTAATCAATTAGTACGTGACGGCAGAACAAGAATCGTTAAGAAGTCAACAGCACCAGCATTGTTAAAAGGATTAAACTCGATTAAGAGAGTATCTACTGACATTGCAGCACCTCAAAAAAGAGGAGTTTGTACTTCTGTAAAAACAGTTACACCTAAGAAGCCAAATTCAGCTCTTAGAAAAGTAGCTAGAGTACGTTTAACGAATGGTATCGAAGTAACAGCATATATCCCGGGAATTGGTCACAATTTACAGGAGCATAGTGTTGTACTGATCAGAGGCGGGAGAATAAAAGACCTTCCAGGAGTAAGATATCACATAGTTAGAGGTACACTTGATACTGCAGGTGTTGCGAACAGAAAACAATCTCGTTCAAAATATGGAGCGAAGAGAGCTAAGAAGAAATAATTAAAAGAAATCGGGATAATCAGGCCCTTGATATATATATCATGAGCGCCGCGGCAATCATTCAGGTTGTCGAGTACCGATCCTAACAAGGAGGGAAGAGAAGTGCCAAGAAAAGGAAATGTACCTAAGAGAGACGTACTTCCGGATCCGGTTTACGGAAGCATTGTTGTTGCAAAACTAATTAACAGCATCATGCTTGACGGAAAAAAGGGTGTAGCCCAGGCTATTGTTTATGATGCATTTGACATTATCAACAAGCAGACAGGTGAATCACCACTGGAAGTATTTGAAAAAGCAATCAGTAACATCATGCCAGTGCTAGAAGTTAAAGCTAGACGTGTGGGTGGCGCAAATTACCAGGTTCCGATGGAAGTCAGAACTGAAAGACGACAAACATTAGGTTTGAGATGGCTTACAAAGTACACCAGACTTAGAGGTGAAAAGACAATGTCAGAAAGACTGGCGAAAGAACTGATGGATGCATCAAATTCAACTGGAGCATCCGTTAAAAAGAAGGAAGATACTCATAAAATGGCTGATGCTAATAAAGCATTTGCACATTATAGATGGTAAGGGACTTCAAACTCATTATTAAGAGTAGAAGGGAGGATATGTAGATGCCTAGAAAATTTCCGTTAGAAAAAACTAGAAATATTGGAATTATGGCCCATATCGATGCGGGTAAAACCACAACAACAGAAAGAATCCTGTTTTACACAGGGAAAACTCATAAAATAGGCGAAGTTCATGATGGAGCAGCGACTATGGACTGGATGGAGCAGGAACAGGAACGTGGTATCACTATCACCTCTGCTGCTACTACAGCACAATGGAAAGATACGAGAATTAATATAATTGATACACCGGGACACGTGGACTTTACTGTTGAAGTTGAGAGATCTTTAAGAGTTCTTGACGGGGCGGTAACAGTATTATGTGCAAAGGGAGGCGTTGAGCCTCAGTCTGAAACAGTTTGGCGACAAGCTGAGAAATATAAAGTGCCTAGAATGATATTTGTGAATAAAATGGATATCATGGGTGCGGATTTCTTTAGAGTGGTTCAAATGGTAAAAGATAGACTGAAGGCAAACGCAGTGCCTATTCAGCTTCCTATTGGCGCTGAAGGTGATTTCATTGGAATTATCGACTTAGTAGAAATGAAGGCAGAGATTTATAAGAATGACCTTGGTACAGACATCGAAATCAGTGAAATACCAGCTGATCTTATGGATGAAGCAGTTCAATGGAGAGAAAATCTATTAGAGGCTGTTGCTGATGCAAATGAAGAATTAACCATGAAATTTCTTGAAGGAGAAGTAACTACTCTTGCAGAAATTAAGGAAGCCATTCGAACAATGACTTTATCAGGTAAAATGATTCCAGTAATCTGTGGCTCATCTTACAAGAATAAGGGCGTGCAGATGCTTCTTGATGCGGTCATTGATTATATGCCGTCTCCATTGGATATCCCAGCAATTAAGGGGATATTACCAGATTCAGATATAGAAGAATCAAGACCAGCAAATGACAAAGGACCTTTTGCAGCACTGGCATTTAAAATTATGACGGATCCTTTTGTCGGGAGACTTTCATTCTTTAGAGTGTACTCAGGCACATTAGAATCCGGGTCATATGTTTTCAACTCAACAAAGGGTAAGAAAGAAAGAATCGGAAGATTACTTCAGATGCATGCCAACAGACGAGATGAAATTGATGCAGTATATTCAGGAGACATTGCAGCAGCAGTAGGACTGAAAGACACAACAACAGGAGATACGCTCTGCGACGAAAAGCATGCGATCATACTGGAATCCATGGATTTCCCTGACCCGGTAATTGAAATTGCCATTGAACCAAAGACAAAGGCAGGACAGGAAAAAATGGGACTTGCTTTATGCAAGCTGGCAGAAGAAGATCCAACATTTAAAACATTCACAAATACAGACACAGGTCAGACAATTATTGCTGGTATGGGAGAACTTCATTTGGAGATTATCGTAGATAGACTTCTGAGAGAGTTCAAAGTGGAAGCAAATGTTGGAAAACCTAGAGTTTCTTATAAAGAAACTATATCTGATAAAGCAGATGTGGATCATAAATATGCAAAACAGTCTGGTGGACGTGGACAATATGGACATGTTAAAATCAGAATTTATCCAAGAGAAGCTGGAGCTGGATTTGAATTTAAGAACTCAGTCGTTGGGGGTGCTATTCCGAAGGAATACATTGGCAAGATTGAAGAAGGAATCAAGGAAGCAACAGCAACTGGACCATTGGCTGGATATCAGGTTGTAGACGTGGGTGTAGAGCTTTATGATGGTTCATATCATGAAGTTGACTCTTCTGAAATGGCTTTCAAAATTGCCGCTTCGATGGCATTCAAGGAAGCTTGTAGGAAGGCAAAACCTATTCTACTTGAACCAATATTCAAAGTTGAAGTGACAGTCCCAGAAGATTACATGGGCGACATCATTGGAGATATAAGTTCAAGAAGAGGACGAATTGAAGGATCAGACATGAACTTTGGGGCAGTGGCCGTTAGAGGTTTCGTTCCACTTTCAGAAATGTTTGGATATTCGACCGACTTAAGGTCAAAAACGCAAGGCCGTGGTGTGTATGTAATGCAATTCCATCATTTTGAAAAATTGCCGGATAGTCTGATAGAAAAAATTGATAAATAAATAAGCGATTCGGTGAAGCGGAGCGCAAAGAAAGTAGAGTCGTGTCCAGGCTTCCAAGAAAGCCCGTCAGGCAGGTGAAGCCGGACACGAAATTAAGAAAGGAATAATAAAATGGCTAAACAGAAATTTGAAAGAAATAAACCACATGTAAACATTGGAACAATTGGTCACGTTGACCATGGAAAGACAACACTTACA
>JBBRXC010000027.1:0-15508 GCA_038248745.1 Peptostreptococcales bacterium
CAAGGGAAGGAAAAGCAGATTCTATCTAAATCAGCTATCTGGCACACGTCTTTTTCAGTTGCCTTTCTAATAACTATCTCTGACATTATTCTACCTCTTTTATTTATAAGCTGCCAGCGTGCCCTCTTCCAATTTACGCTGCGCTTCAGGCTTGCGCATATAAACAGGTTGGACATTTTCATAACTGGTTGCTTTGTTATTTTTAGATAATTCAAGGGCCAACCGTGCTGTCGAAGATGCCTTTTGGTATCTGATATTTTCCGGCGCAAAAGTTACTTTTATACCGGCAAAGCTGACTTTTTCTGCCCAGGTTAAAATCTGTTCTTCATACACGGCAACGCCATCACCAAAAAACATGATTTCAGTATTCTGTCCTATAATAGATTTTTCTAGTTCCTCAAATATTTCCAAAATAGTGTAAGCATCACCCTTTATTTTTTCAATAAAAGTTATCTGCTGCTGATCCCATACATAGGCCCCGCTGTAGACCTGATTTCTTCTAGCATCGAATATTGGGCATATTACACCTTTGTAATGATCCATATTATAAACGAAAGTTTTTAATGTAGGTACCGAAATGAGGGGAATGTTCAAAGCCTGTGCTAATGCTCTTGCTGTTGAAACCCCAATTCTGATGCCGGTAAAAGAACCCGGCCCTTCTGAAACCCCTATGCACGAAACATCGCCTATTGACAATTTACTGTTATCAAGAAGCTTTTCTGTCATTAGCATCAGGTTTTGCAAATGGTTCAGCTTTTCAGCCGTTGCTTCAGAGGTGACGACTCCATTTTCATTGATTAATGCCACAGAAGCTGCCGCACCAGTGGTCTCTATTGCTAAAATGTACATTTATATACCCTCTCATCCGCTGCTATGCCATATTCAATATGAATAACAATTGCCTGCTCAGGAATAATCTCCATTATTTGGTCAGCCCATTCAACAATTGTAACACCGTCCCCATAAAAATATTCTTCATACCCCAATTCAGACATTTCTTCAATGTCATTAATTCTGTACACGTCAAAGTGATATAATGGGAGTTTCCCGCTGTAATACTCTTGAATAATAGTAAAAGTAGGGCTGGTGATCATTTCTGTGATCCCCAGTCCTTCCCCAATATATTTTGTAAGCGTTGTTTTACCGGTGCCAAGGTCGCCGATCAGGGCTACTACGTCACCTTTTTTCAAATCTTTTCCAAGCTTCAACCCAAATTGCTTTGTTTCACGCTCATTTTTAATGATCACTTCTTTGGTTGATGCTTCTTTCATTGTTGCTTCTTTCATTTTAACCATTTTATTTCCTGTGATTAGATTTTATTTATGCAAAACTTTTGCAATCGCCTTATAGGTGAAAAATGTTATTGCAGAGTTAATTCCTGCCTTCAGTAAATTAAATGGCAGTAGAATTGGCAGTATCATTGCAACAACAGCTTCTGTTGGAACCCCTAAGTATATAGGTGTTATAATCAGATTCCAGGCAATCATTGAAACCGTCATGACGATTGTACCACAAATCAGGGCAATAAGAGCGGACTTCTTTGTTTTATGTTTCTTGTAAATTAGTCCCGCAACTATTACAAATGAACCGGTGGCTACAAAATGCATAAAGAACCCGATGAAACCGTCCCCCGTCAACATGAAGGCCTGAACAAAGGCGACCACCGCTGTAACAGAAAGACCTGCCAGTGGTCCGAAAGCAAACGCCGCTATAAAAATCGGAATGTCTGCCGGATCATAGGTGAGATACGGAGCCGCTGGGAATAATGGGATTCTAATCAGTGCCACAAATACCAGTGATATTGTGGCCAACATAGCCAATTTTGTTAGTTTAACAGTTTTTGAATTCATATTCATTATATTTTCCTCCTATTTTGGGTAAATTACCCCTACCTTTAGGTATCTGTTTCATATTAGGTCATAATAAACATAAAAAATGCCCCCAAAAATAATTTCGAGGGCATGTAAGTACGTGTAAAGCTTACCTACGTTTCTTTCATCCGGACTATACCGTCGGTGTCGGGATCTAACCGACTCTGCCATTTGGCTCGTGGACTAATCGCCGTAGCGCATCACCACCGGTGAGGACTCTAACCTCGCCCTGAAACAGACTAATTTATATTATTATTATATCGCTAAATTAATAATAACGCAATACTTTTTTCAATTGATTATATACCCACCTTTGTATATAATAATCATAGGAATAACTGGAGGAAACACCTTGAATAATATTTTTACAACCTCAAATTTATCAATCAATGGCATTCATTACAAAGACTTGCAATTTACAGAGGGTGCCATTACTTTTATTACCGGGCCCAGTGGCGTTGGCAAATCAACTTTGTTAAAAATTTTTAATGCCACGGTATCTCACTCCTCAGGCGAAGCTTATTATCTGGGCAGTGACATCTCTCAATTAGACACGATCCACTTGAGGAAAGAAGTGTCTTTGGTCAGTCAGGAATTATTTTTGTTTGATTTGTCTATTAAAGATAACTTTAAAGAATTCTATTCCTATCGAGAATTGCCGCCACCTTCTCCTGAAACAATGGAAAAGTTTTTAAATCTCTGCTGCCTTGGATTCCCTCTGGATTACGATTGTTCAAAAATGTCCGGCGGTGAAAAGCAGCGGGTCTATATCGGGATATTCTTATCCCTCATGCCGAAGGTTCTGTTGTTGGATGAGCCCACTTCAGCTCTAGACAGCGAAAACAGCCATAAGATCTTCGAAAACATTTTCAGTTTCTGTAAAGAAAACGAAATCACTGTAATCGTTGTCAGCCATGACAAAGTTCTCGCCGACAGATTTTCAGAGGAACATAAAGAAATCATCAACAGACTTTTATAACCAATAAACCCAACTGGTTGGAACCGGAGGCAAATCCATGTCAAGCATCATCGAACTTAACATATTGCAGTTCAGCTTCATATATCTTCTACTGATTGTAGTCCTTGCTCTGATGAAAAGAGCAAAAATAAACCAAACAAAGCTGCTGCTGATTGGCACTGTCAGAATGAGCGTTCAACTTGTTCTCGCAGGTTTTATATTAACCTATATTTTTGCAAATCCCCATCCGCTTTTCACCGTAGCATACATTGCCGCCATGGTCATTTTTTCCATCATTCGTATTCTCGGCAAAAATAAATGGCTGAATAAGCGTTTTAAAATAGCAGTTTCTCTTTCATTGACACTTTCAGGTGTTTTTATTCTTGCCTATTTCACGCTGATCGTTGTCGGTGTCAGTGTTTTTAATCCCCAGTACACCATCCCTATTGGTGGCATGATCATCGGCAACTCAATGACCGGGATCACTTTGGGACTAAAGACTTTTAATGAAAGCATCACTTCAAATAAATCACGAATTGAATCCCTGCTCAATCTTGGGGCAACACCAAAGTGCATCTTGCTCCCCTATGTAAACAGAGCCCTTGAAACAGCCCTGCTTCCAACATTAAATTCTATGTTGGGTATGGGGATCATTGCTCTTCCCGGATTAATGACGGGACAAATATTATCCGGGACATCCCCTTCCATCGCAATTCTTTATCAAATCGCCATCATGGTTGCCATCACAACCGCTGTCTGTCTCTCGGTATTTTGCTCTTTGCACTTTGGCTATAAAACGCTATATAATCATCAAAATCAAATCAGTCCGTTATAGACTGTTGCTAGTCGTTTAGAGACAACTTGTAAATAGCTTCTGCGTATATTTTAGCAGCTCTCATGAGGCTGTCTATTGAAATATATTCGTTTTTCTGATGAGCGACCTCTTCTTCCCCTGGGAAGGTGGCACCGAATGCCACAATATTATTCGTGGCTCTAGCATAGGTCCCACCACCTATAATGATTGGCTTGCTATCCAAATCTCCCGTTTGTTCTCTATAAATATCCATCAGCGTTTTTACCATGGGATCATTTTCAGGGAAATATATAGGGGCTTGATTTTTCATTCTGATAAGCCCAAAATTATGCTTATTTAAAGCCGGCATGATAGAAGAATAGATGTCTTCTTCTTTTGCTGTCACCGGATACCTTACATTGATGACCAGTCTTCCCGCTTCACTGTCAAGATTTACTTTACCCACATTGAAAATCAGACTCCCTGAAACATCATCCGATATGCCACAACCAATTTTCGTTCCATCGAGTTCAAACCCGATCTGTTTATTATAAAACTCTATAAACTCCAGCATATCTTCATTCACTATTGGCAGTTTTTCGAGAAGTTCCATCATAATAGAAATAGCATTTAAGCCTTTTTCTGGCCTTGCCCCGTGAGATGAAATTCCATGACTTGTGATCTCAAGGCTTTTTCCCATCCCTTTCACGTTGATTTTATAACCGGTTTCTCCTTTATAATTTGCGATGATTTCTCTTATCAAATCGTAATTGTCGCCTCTTAATATGGCTCTGGCACTGTCAGCGACCATGTTCGCTGCATTCCCCCCAGTTAAAGTTCTAAGCTCCAGACCTTTATTGGTTGTTTTACCAATTTTTTTAGCCAATTCAAAGACTAATATCCCCTTTTCTCCATGAATAACAGGGAACTCTGCATCAGGCGTGAACCCTAGGTCAGGGGCCTTTTCTTTTGAAAAATAATGCTTCATTCCATCCCAGTCTGTTTCTTCATCAAGCCCCAATATCATCCTAACCTTTTTCCCTGGTACGATTCCAGCATCCTTAAGGGCTTTCATCGCATAATAAGATGCTACTAGAGGTCCCTTGTTGTCACTTGCGCCTCTTCCATATACCTTGCCATCAGCAATTACCCCGGCGTAAGGGTCAACTTTCCAGTCACTACCTTCCGGCACAACATCTAAATGAGCTAGTACGCCGACAATTTCTGTACTTGTTCCAATAATTTCTCCTGCTTCGTCTAGAAAGTATCCACCAAACTCAATATGCCCGCCATAATTGTCCACATTTTCAACATCAAATCCATCAGCAGAAGCCTTGGCAAGCATATATTTAAAGCAGTCATGGACGCCCCTACCAAAAGGTAGGAAACCTTCATCTCTATCGTTTATAGCTGGTTCAGCTACGCTTTTCATTGAAATAAGTTCCTGCAAGGTTTTGATCATTTCATGCTTGTATTCTTCAATTAATTTTAAGTATTCCATTGATATCCTCCAATGCTTGCTTTGCTTTTGATAGGTGCCCCGACTCCATCAGTGCCGGGTTGGTTTCCATCTCTTCATCTAATGGGATTACCTCGTAAACATTTCTGCCGTTTCTTTTATATTTATCCACCCATGTAGGGGTGTAACTCATTTTAACAGACACCATGTCTCCTGTCCCAACCATATATTCAAATTCAACTCGTGCGATCATTCCCTGTTCCGTGTACCTGTCTTGCACTGTCTCTAATCTTTGGTTAGAAATAAAATTCCCCAACCCATAAAACACAGGGACATTTTTCCCTGTTGTTTCTGACGTCACCATTTCCATTTTCTGAATAACGTGGGTATGAGAAGCAAATATTACGTCCACATTCATCTCATTAACCGCCATTGCCACCATTTGTTCCTGCCATTTATTTGGCGTTTGCTGATATTCTTCTCCCCAATGCAGGTATAATACAATCATGTCGGCGCCTTCTTTTTTTGCTGCATCTACTACACTTTTTATTTTTTCCAAGTCCACATCCAGCGTGTTATAGGAAAACGAATTAATCAGCTGTGCTGTTTCTTCAGAAATAACATTTCCATTAATTGCAACATCCGAACCGCTCCCTGATGATTCATAGGTGTAAGAAACAACGCCTACGTTCACGCCATTCACCTTATTTATTGAATATTGAGGTTCAGTAGGATCCATTCTGCTTCCTGAAGTTTTCAGCCCCGCTCCTCGTAATACTTCAAGTGTCCTGATGACGCCTGCCTTTCCTGTGTCTACCATGTGGTTATTGGCTGTGACTGCAACATCAAAACCAGCACTCTTCAGTGCCGTAGCAAGTTCATCCGGCGTACTGAATGCAGGGTACCCTCTATATGGCTTACCACCAAAGGTTCCTTCAAAGTTCCCGATAGCCAGGTCAGCCTTCTCAATATATTTTTTTACATATTGAAAATTGTTGTTATAATCATACGTCCCAGTTTCTGCATCATACTGAGAAGCCAGTTGCGGCTCATGAACCATAATGTCTCCAACACAAACAACTTCCAGTTTTACCGGTTTTTCAACAACAATTTCTTCTTCCTGCTTCTGCCCAGGGTTCACCTCTTTTTCTGGAGGATTTGTTCCACTAAAAATAAGTGGGATCATTATTAATGCGCCCACGATCAGAAGTGCTATACCTAATGGCATGAGCACCTTATTAATTATATACGATTTTGGCAAATTTAATTTAGCCATTTTCCCCTTCTATTCTACAGATTCCACACCTGCAATATCCGGGTAATCTTCTCTCAAAACTTTTTCAACAACATTTTTTAACGTCATTTTCGCTCCGGGGCAGCCCGAACATCGGCCTTGAAGTTTCACTCTGACTATTTTTTCTGGTGTATATTCGATGAATTCTATATCGCCACCATCTCTTTGTAAATAAGGTCTGATATTTTCTACTGCTGCTTTAATGTTATCTTCCATTTTAATTCTCCTTTTTCATTCCTCTTTAATATATATTACATTCCTTGTACAACCCATGTAGGTTCTACTGTGAAAATACTTTCTGCTTTGCCATTTTTTATAGCTTTTATTGACACTGATTTGATGGGGTCACCGTGTTCATCAAATGTAATAGTTCCCGAGGCCCCTTTAAACTGTACCGTATTCTGTAATGCTTCTCTAATAGCATCGCCATTCGTGACCGTGCCAGCTCTATTAATAGCATCAATAGCGATTATATAAGAATCAAAGGCAAGGGCTGTAGCGCTTTCAGGGACAGCCTCTGCGCCATACCTGTTCTTGAACAATTTTAAAAAAGGTTCAGCAAGTGGATTTTTAGCTGCCTCTGTATCAAATAAAACGGAATAGGCTATTTTTATTTGGGTTTTTTCTTCGGCTAAACTCGTTATTTTTTTTGACTCCCACTGATCAGTACCAAGAAATGTTATATCTAAATTCATTTCATCTGCCTGCGTTAAAATTTTAATCGAATCTTTTACTTTTCCAGGTAGAAAAACAACTTTTACACCAGATTCGCTGATTGCTAGCAGTTGTTTGGAAAAATCTTTTTCTCCAGGGACATAATCCTCGTTAGCCACTATCGCTCCATTATCTCCTGTAATCTGTATCATCTTGCTTGAAAAACTTTTTGAAACTGCCAATGCGTAATCATCCTGCAACGGCTGTATGATGGCCGCATACTTTAAGTCCATTCCTTCTATCACATATTTAGCAAGGGCGACCCCTTGAAATGCATCTGTATAAGATACCCTGAAATAAAACGGACTATAGCTTGTAACCAGAGGGTTTGTATTTGTACTGGTAATGGCTGGGATAGAAGCTTCTTCCAGTTTGTCTCCAGCCATTAATGAGTTCACACTCCCATAGCTACCAAGAACCACTGCCACTTTTTTATCCACCATTTCCTGAACAACTGTTTCTGCTACATAAATATCTGATTTATTATCAAAATAAATCAATTCAACCTTCTTGTCAAGGACCCTTGGAAAAAGCTGATTGGCTATTTCAATCCCAATCTTTTCCAGTTCCCCATATTCTTTATCTGGTCCCGACAGAGGTTCATACACTGCAATTTGAACGGTATCTTCGTTCATTTTACCGCCATCAACAAATACTGCTTTAAAATTATCATAACTATCACACCCTGTAAATGTAAAAATTATCATAACAAAAAAAGCAACAACTGACAAAAGTACTTTGGTTTTTTTCTTTTTCTCTATCATTTTCCCTCTAATCCCTTGCCCTGATCTATACTTATTCCCCTAAATAAGCTTTTCTAACCTGATCATTTCCAAGAAGTTCTCTTCCAGGGCCTTCTAGTGTAATTTTTCCAATCTCCATAACGTAGGCATAATCAGAAATTTCAAGAGCAGCCTTTGCATTTTGCTCAATCAGCAGTACATTTACACCAGACCTGTTAATTTCTTTAATAATTTGGAATATGCTTTTTACCACAAGTGGCGCAAGCCCTAAAGAAGGTTCATCCATCATTAGTAATTTTGGTTTACTCATCAAAGCCCTTCCAACTGCTAGCATTTGCTGCTCTCCTCCAGAAAGGGTTCCTGCCAACTGCCATTCTCTTTCCTTCATTCTCGGAAACAAATCAAAAACCCAATCCTTATCTTTAAGAATTTCAGCTTTGTCTTTTCTAGTGTAAGCACCAAGCATCAGATTTTCATCAACAGTCAAATTTGGAAATACCCTTCTCCCTTCAGGGCAAAGAATAATTCCTTCTTTGACAATATCCTTAGTCTTCATATTTGTAATATCAACACCATCACAGATGACGCTTCCGGTGGTCTTTGGAACAAGCCCCATAATACCCTTCAGTGTTGTGCTTTTACCTGCGCCGTTTGCGCCAATAAGCGAAATAATTTTCCCACTCTCAACAAACATGTTTATTCCTCTGAGTGCATGAATCCCGCCGTAATGGACCTGTAAATTCTTGATTTCCAACATTATTCATCCACCCCCAGATATGCTTCAATGACCTTCGGATTATTTTGTATTTCTTTAGGATTTCCGCTGGCAATTGTAACACCATAATCCAACACGTAAATTTTAGAACAGACCCCCATTACCACCTGCATATGATGCTCTATCATTAATATTGAAAGGTCAAAATCATCTTTAACTCTAGCAATAAAATGCATCAGCTCATCTGATTCCTGTGGGTTCATTCCTGCTGCGGGTTCATCAAGAAGCAACAACTGTGGTTTGGTTGCAAGGGCTCTTGCAATTTCAAGATGTCTTTGCTTCCCGTAAGGCAAAGAGGTTGATACATCATCCTTCACCTGTTCAAGCCCCAGTATTTTCAACAACTCAAGGGATTCTTCACGAATTCTCTTTTCTTCCGTTGCATTTAACATGAAAGTTGCTGAAAACGGATTTGCTTTCACCGTCATATGCTTGGCAATCAGTACATTCTCAAAAACTGTTAAATTCTTAAACAGTCTAATGTTCTGAAATGTTCTGGCAATACCTTTTTTTGCGATAACATCTGGTGTAGGCGCAATCCTCTTATCATATTTGCCAAGATGCCCGCCTTCATATAATGGTAGCATTTTCTTACTCGGATAATTGCTTGACATCAATTCATTATTTAGATAAACAGCCCCATTCGTAGGCGCATAAACTCCTGTAATGGCATTGAATGCTGTCGTTTTCCCTGCGCCATTTGGTCCAATAAGTCCTATAATCTCGCCCTTATTCACTTCCAGGTTCAAGTCATTTAAAGCGACAACGCCACCAAACTGAACAGTGACATTACTTACACGAAGGACATTTTCACTATTGCTCATTTGAAGCTCCTCCCTTCAATGACTTTCTGCCGATTTTCATCACCTTATTTTTCGTCTTAAAGAAAAACGTAAAAATGCCATCCCATGAAAATTCTTTTGTTCCCATCAATCCTTTTCTATAGAAAAGAACAATAGCCATCAGCAATAAACTGAATATTACCATACGAAGTCCTGGTCTGAAAAGCGGAACCTGCCAATCGCCTATATAAAGCGCTGAGTCAAAAAATCTCAGCCATTCCTTACCTGCTGTAATGGCAAAAGCGGCGATACAAGTGCCTGTAATACTTCCCATGCCACCAAGTACGATAATAAGCAATATTTCATAGGTGACCATTATTTTAAACTGATTGGAGTCAACCGCAGTCAAATGAACGGCAAGAAGTCCCCCCCCGATTCCTGCAAAAAATGCAGAAACAGCAAAGGACAATTCCTTATGTTTAAATAGATTGATGCCCATGGCTTCTGCTGCTATTTCATCTTCCCGAATCGCTTTAAAAGCACGGCCGTAAGTTGATTTAATCAACAATGCCATGACGCCAATACCTGCAGCAGAGATTAGGGCAGGTACAAAAAGGCTGTCAAAGCCTGGGATACTTTTCAACCCTAGTGAGCCGTTTGTCACTGAAGCCAACTGATCATTGGCGATAATAGCTCGTATGATTTCAGAAAATCCCAATGTGGCAATGGCCAGATAATCACTCTTCAGCCTTAACACCGGTGCGCCGATCAGGGCAGCGAAAACTGCCGCAAATAAACCCCCAATTAGCAAAGCTATTCCAAATGGGATATCCACATTGATGAGCCAGTTTGCCATGGGTTTCAGGTAATAAACATTCGGCCTTAATTCTACGGGGATTGTTAAAACCCCAACCGTATAAGCGCCTATTGCCATGAATCCCGCCTGTCCAAGAGAAAATAATCCGGTAAATCCATTGACTAAATTCATAGAAACGCCGATTAACGCATAAATAAAGGACAATCTTACAATTCGAACGGTGTAAGAAGACCCTATAACCCCTTTATCAAGAAGGAATATCAGTACTAGTGCAGCTGCAATTAGTACTGTTGTCAAAATTAATTTTGTTGATTTTTTGAGTACCATAATGCATCACACCTTTTCTGTAATATTTTCGCCAAGCAATCCTGTTGGCCTGAATACAAGCATAATAATTAATAAAACGAATGTAAAGGCATCACTGTAACCTGTCATCGAAGGGAATAACGCAACAAGGAACGTCTCTGATATACCTATTGCAAAGCCTCCAATAACAGCTCCCGGAATACTGCCGATACCACCTATTACCGCCGCAACAAAGCATTTAAGCCCTGGCATGACGCCGCTGAACGGATACACTAGTGGCCTTGGCGAGAAATACAAAATAGCGCCAATTGCTGCAAGTGCGGATCCGATCACAAATACAATGGTAATAATTGTGTTTATTTCAATACCCATCAGACGAGAAGCTTCATAATCTTTTGAAACTGCTCTCATAGCCATTCCCATCTTGGTATGATTTACTAAATAAATAAGAACAAATAATAGTCCAATTGTTATAACCGGTGTAATAAACGTAACGATTGGCGCCGAAACATCACCAATTTGATATACCTTTTGAAGAAAGCCTAATTTTGGAAAAGATCTAGGCAATCCTGTAAATAAATAAGTGGCCAGATTTTCCAAGAGGAAAGAGACCCCAATTGCAGAAATCATAATTGACATACGAGGTGCTTCTCTTAATGGCTTGTAAGCAGCCTTCTCAATTGCAACGCCAAGAACAACTGTCGCTAGAATTACAAAAGGAATAGCAAGATACCAAGGCATAAAAAAATTGGAGATTGCAAAGATCGTAAAATATCCTGCCATCATAAAAATATCGCCGTGGGCGAAATTAATAAGCCTTAATATGCCATACACCATCGTATACCCAATTGCTATAAGCGCATAGGCACTTCCCAGGGAAATTCCTGTCACACAATTTTGTAAAAAAGTTGTCACATCCATAAGTGTTTACCCTTTCAAGTGAATAGTTTTAACGAAAAAAAAAGATTTAATAACACGAAAAAAAAATATCTGATAATACGGGAAAAAATATCTAATAATAATGAAGGAGACAGGACATGAGCAAACCATATCCTGCCTCATAAAAATCTATCATTTTTAAATTATTTAATCTCAACAATCTGTAAGAACTGGAACATTCCATCTTTTACAGTTTTAATAACAGCCATGTTTTTAACAGCATCACCATTTTCATCAAAGTTGATGACGCCTGTAACGCCATTAAAGTCTTTTGTAGCTGCAAGTGCATCTCTGATGGAAGCGCCATCTGTTGCTCCAGCTCTTTCAATAGCATCCAGTGCCACCATATAGGCATCATACCCTAAAGCTGCTACTGCAGGAATGCTTGCTTCTCTGCCTGCTAAGAATTTTGTATAACCAGTTACGAATTCGCCTGTTACTGGACTTGAATCTGCCATTCCTTCATCAAAGAATGTTGAAAGAACAATTCCTTCTGATTTGTCTCCAGCATTTTCAATAATAGTAGCATTTTCCCAAGTGTCTCCACCCATAATAGTAGCCGTTATACCCAAATCTCTTGCCTGCTGAATAATCAATGGTGCAGTTGCAATGGAAGATGGTGCAAAGATTACGTCTGGATTCTTTGCTTTGATATTCTGTAATATTGCGTTAAAATCAGCTTGGTTCTGCTGGAATGTCTGAGACTCAACGATTGAGTTTTCATCACCAGTCAGCTTTTTAAATGCCGTTTCAAAGAAGCTTCCAAGACCTGTAGAGTAGTCATCACCAAGTTGGGTGATTACCGCTGCTGTCTTTGCGCCATTTTGAATTGCATAGTTTGCAACTACTGTTCCCTGGAAAGGATCCAGGAAGCAAACTCTAAAGTAGAAATCATTTCCCTTAGTAACCTGTGGGTTTGTGCATGATGCGCCAATTGCAGGGATTCCAGCTTCTTTGAAGATGTCTCCAGCGACGATTGATACGCCTGAACCGTAGGATCCAAGAACCACTGATACACCCTTGTCAACTAAGTAATTAGCTGCTGTTGCTGCTTCAGTCTTATCAGATTTATTATCTGAAACGATTAGCTCTACTGTGTACTCTTCGCCGCCAATGTTAACTGTTGGACGAACTGTGTTGGCATAAGTCATACCATCAAGTTCCTGCGCACCGCCACCGCCGTTTTCTCCTGTAAGCGGTTCAAATATACCAATTTTAATGACCTTTGCATCAGAGCCGTCGTCGCCACTTCCGCCACAACCTACCATGAATGCTGAAACTACTAGTATTAGCACTAGTAATAGTGAGATTTTTCTCATGATTTCTTCCTCCTTATTGATTTTAAAATTATCCATTCGTTCTTGACTCATAAAAGCACCCAACTAGTTTTCCCTAATTTTCGACTTTTTATAAATACTTATTTTATTATATATTTTTTTGTGTAAATGTAAAGAGTTTTTCATATATGCTTGGGTTTGTATTTATGTGGCCCGCATCCAGATTGCCTGCGGATTGCATGCGGATTGGGTACAGATTGCCTGCGGATTGCCTTCGTATTGCCTGCGAATTGCCTTCGAATTGTAGTTTGCCAACGCCTTTCATCTTTTTCTCGTTTTCGCGGTGTGAACCTTGAACGCTTACATACTTTTAGCCTTCCTTACGTAAAAATCATAACTATTTATACTGTAAGGTCTTTTTCTCTCAAATTTTTCTGGTTTTATACCATGCTTTTCATACTTTTAGCCTTCCTTACGTAAAAATCATAACTATTTATACTATAATCTCTTTCCCTCATGAGTTTTTCTGGTTTTATACCATGCTTTTCATACTTTTAGCTTTTTTGTATGAAAAAGCATAACTATTTTTGATTTGTTTGCATATTTTCATGACAGTACAAGACAATAGTATAACTTTTTAACTTCTTAAGTCTAATTCACTTTATTATAGCAAACAAGTTATCTATTTTTTTAAAATAGTGTCCTCAGGGGATAACTGGTTATCCCCCAACCTATCAAAATTAACATTTGGCTAGCAATTCTTTCATTGCCCTTATCAAAATCATTTGAATTTTGATAAGGCATTTTGATAAGGCATTTTGAAAAGGCATTTCGCTAAAGCGGTATCAATTTTATTGTTGCCGAATCTATTTTATTGTTGCCGAATCTATTTTATTGTTGCCGAATCTATTTTATTGTTGCCGAATCTATTTTATTGTTGCCGAATCTATTTTATTGTTGCCGAATCTATTTTTTTATAAGAGAAGTATCTTGTCAATTATCGCACTTATTAACAAAACGTCAATGTTGCCTTCATTGCTATCAAAAGTCATTATTAAATTATCCCACGGGATAATTCCTGAATTTCCATATGCTAAAAGCTTGGCTTCCATATTTATTCTGTAATTCGAATCATACATCATGCCGAAATGTTCCCAGTAAATTACTCGATTGTCAAATGCTCTTAAGATGGTAAAATCCGGCAAATAATGTTGGCCGTCAATGTTTAAAGGCTCTTCATATTTATATGGAATATTCTTATAGTCCAGCAAATCAGCTATGATGGTTTCTGACTTTGATCTAACTCTTAACCCTTTTGAACTAATATGCCTTAGGCCTTCTGGATAGAGAAAATTTTCACCCTTGTTCTCCTCTTTCCATTTTTCCAAAGCCTTCTCCATACTGCTTTTCCACTCAATAATTTGGACTTCTTTGTACACTGTTGCCATTTGGTTTCTTATTTCTTCCGGGTCGAAAGGAATGAAACTTTGCAGTGATTCTTTCATTATTTTACTATTTTTCCTTAACTGATGAATGCTTTTTTTAATGAAAAATTTCCTCCTTATTCTTTCGATTAGATACGCCTCTTCTTCTTTTTTTGGTGAAAGAATACGGTTTTCAGAAAGCCTTTTATTCTGAAAATAAATATAAGCAGTTCCCTTCACTTTTTTCAGGCAAAGACTCCCTTCTGGCAATGTTTTCAATTCATTTTCAAACTTTTGCAGTAATGAGTTTTCATATTCCATTTGTTCTAAAAGCATTTTTTTTAATCTATGCATACATCACACCCCCTCGAGAGCATTTTACCACTTATTTATACAAATGTAAATATTTTACATTTGTATATCATGACCACCTTTCTTTCTTCTCTTGACTTTAGTTTCTCCTTTGCAATCGGGTTCAATTTTCAAAAGTTTCCATTTGCAATCGGGTTCAATTTTCAAAAGTTTCCATTTGCAATCGGGTTCAATTTTCAAAAGTTTCCATTTGCAATAGGGTTCCATTTTCGAAGGTTCCCATTTTCGATCGGGTTAATTCTGAAAATTTCCCATTTTCAACGGGATCCTATTCTCAAAGGGATCCCATTGCAATTCGAAAAATCCCAGTTGGGGGAGCTCCTCCAACTGGGATTTTGATTTTATTTTGCTCAATGATACGCCACCACGTTTGACACACAAGCACAACTTTTAAATAATTTTTTTAAAGCTCAAGTTGATATTTTTGGAGCTTGTTGCAAAAACCATTGTTGCATAGCACAAATCAAATTCCACAATATCTCCCATCTTGATGTCCTCTTTGCATTCTTCGATATCCAGGATTAAATGATCGCTGCTTGCACCCAATACCTCGATTTTTTTATTACGTGTCCTCAGCATATCTGTAAAAGCAAAGTCGACTTTTCCAAGGGCAACCAATGCTCTTCTTCTGATGCCCCGGTCTTCATATTCTCCAACCTGCCCAAAAGCGTCAAAGGAAAGTTCTCCAACTGGGAAACTTGGTTTGTCTTTTACTTCAATTACTTCAGCCTGAAGCGTGAAGACATCCTGGTGTAAAAAGCTCAGGTCCACGCCATACTGAACCATCAGATCATAGGCCAGAAGAATTCCTTCTCCTAGTCTTAAATGGTTGATTCGCTTTGGAACGGTTCCATCAAAAACAATTGGAAGCGTGCTAGTTGCGCCGCCTGAAATAATCTCAAGCTGTCTGCCAATGCCTTTTTCTATTTCTTCCGCAATTTCAATAAGTTCCTCTAATTTTTCTGGCGTTGCTTTTATTGAACC
>JBBRXC010000028.1:0-15481 GCA_038248745.1 Peptostreptococcales bacterium
AAAATGATTAATGCGGGAGCAGCAACTTCGCCAGACCAGAATTTAAATAATGCATTATAAGGGTCAATATTTTCAAAAAGTAATAGCCCCGACTTCCCCATGACGTAAACCGTCCAAATTAGAATCGCATATCTTAAATACCTTAATATCCCATCAATCTTTACAGGTACATAATTATTATATTTTGATTTAAATATTTTTCGTCCGATTTTTCCAACCCATTCTTGAAAAGCGCCTAAAGGGCAAACCCATCCGCAAAACACCGGTCCAAATAATATTGCGAGGAAAAATACGATGCCCATCAATATAACAGATGAACTGTGAATTTTCTGAATGAAAGTGCCCACAGTTGCTAAATGATATAAAGTTGCTACTCCTCCAAACGGGCAGAGTGCATGCAGTGAGGCTGTGGAGAGAAATGGAATGCCATACCCCGCATCAGACAAAGTTTTATTGATTACTATAAGTGCAATTAAAATAAAAAAGAATAATTGTACGAAAAATCGCATCTGTTTCTTTTTCCCATTTTCCATTTTCACTTTTTCCATTTTTCTATTTTCCCTCCTGGTATTTTATCTTTTGGCAAATTCATTGTTGCTATGTTTATAGAATAATAAAAAAATGTGGCAAAAGTGTGTTTTTATTGGATATTTTTTATGGCCTTTTTCAACGCAGTTTTCGGGTTGGTTTTTTTATGTAATGTGTTATAATATCATCAATGAAAGCACGAGGTGACAGATGCAAACGATTTTAATCGCAGATGATAATAAGCAGATTTCTTCTATTTTAGAAGAATATGCAAAAAAAGAGGGTTTTCTCACTAAAATGGCTTTTGATGGGCAAGAAGCAATAAATATGTTTAAGATCGTCCAGCCTGATATTGTTCTTCTGGATGTGATGATGCCAAAAATGGATGGATTTGAGGTCTGTCGTGAAATCCGTAAAACATCCAATACGCCTGTCATCATGATCACTGCAAGAGGTGAGGATTTTGAAAAAATAATGGGTCTTGATATAGGCGCAGATGATTATATTTTGAAACCTTTTTCTCCTGGAGAAGTGATGGCAAGAGTTCGGGCAATTTTAAGAAGACTTTCTCTTGCTGAAGATCAAGCCCAAAACTTTCTTGCTTTTGATAACCTACACATCAATTTAGTTGATTATATTGTAATGATAGATGAGCAACCCGTCTCTCTTACAAAAAAAGAAATCGAACTTTTATGGACCTTGGCTTCTAACAAGAGCAAGGTATTTTCTCGAGAAAATTTACTGAACAGCCTTTGGGGTTATGACTATTATGGGGATAGCAGGACCGTTGATTCTCACATTAAACGGCTGCGTTCTAAGCTGGATAAATTCAAACATGACAATTGGGACATTAAAACAATCTGGGGTGTAGGCTATAAATTGGAGAGAAAAGCAAATGAAGAATAAAATTGCAGTCAGGCTTACATTATACTTTACAATAGCGCTGCTTCTGTTTTCTATTATAATAGGTGGCTTATTCATGATGCTTTTTAGGGCAAACACGATTGAAATGTACAAAGCAGATTTAGAAAAGCGTGCGACAGTCATCACCAGCACTCTATCAGATTTTATGGGCAGTAATGCTTCTGTCCCCTCTACGGTTCCTGGCAGTAAAGGCGGAGCTGGAGCTGGAGGAGCCGGAGCACCCGGTGGAGCCGTAGCTGGCGGTGGAGCCGTAGCTGGCGGTTATGGAGGTTATGGTGCTTATCTGAAGTTTTTAAATGAAATTGCCATGGCAGATGTTTGGATTGTTGATGAAAATCTTAATCTTATTACAAGTACCCAAAATGGATCTCAGCAATACAATTATAAAGAGCTCCCTGAGAATGCAGATGCTGTTGTTAAAGAAGCCTTTCAAGGTAAAACCAGTTTTAGTGAAGGATTTAGTGATCTCTTGAACGCGCCAACCTTAACCATTGGGATGCCAATTTTATCAAACGACAAGGTGATCGGTGCCCTATTGCTTCATTCCCCGATTGAAGGCATGAATGGATCAATAAAACAAGGAATAAACATTTTATTGATCAGTTTATTTATAGCCCTACTCATTTCCATCGTTTTATCCTTCTTGCTTGCCTCATCGTTTACCAGCCCTCTTAAAAAAATGAGAGGCTCTACAGTTAGACTGGCAGACGGGGATTTCTCCGCCAAAACAAACGTAACGCAAAATGATGAAATTGGCGAGTTGGCTGCAGCCATCGATGTATTAGGGGAAAAACTCGGTTTTGCCAGTCAGGAAAGTCAACGGCTTGAAGATCTTCGCCGAGACTTTATTGCGAATATTTCCCATGAACTAAGAACCCCTGTTACAGTGATTCGCGGCTCGCTGGAAGCCCTTTCTGACAAAGTAATAACAGATCCGCAGCAAGTCGAAAAATATTACTCCCAAATGCTGGGGGAAAGTATATTCCTTCAAAGGTTGGTGAATGATCTTCTGGATTTATCCCGGCTTCAGAATACAGATTTTAATATGGAAATGAAAGAGCTTAGCCTTTGTGAAATACTGAAAGATGTGGTGAGAAGCGGCCAGCAAATGGCGGATCAGAAAAATATTAAAATTGAATTAATACAAGATTCTGTTCCCTGTAATATTGTTGGAGATTACGACAGGCTACGTCAAATGTTTATGATAATGATTGATAATGCCATTAAATTTTCTCCTGAAAATGACAGAGTTACAGTTGCATTAAAAAACAACCATATAACCATCAGTGATCATGGCAGCGGAATCAAACCGGAAGACATACCCTATATTTTCGATCGTTTCTTTAAGGTCGACTCTGAAAGCAATAAAAACGGCACTGGACTGGGCCTTGCAATATCCAGACAAATCGCAGATAGACACAATATCAAGATTCAGGTAGATAGTTTATTATCCCAGGGAACAACCTTTACTTTTACATTTTCAAGCCCATTATAAGCATCCGACATTGGGCTTGGGTTTCAGAAAACCCAAGCCCAATGTTCACTTCTTATTTAACGACCAGCACCGGTTTTTCAAAATAATGAAGAACTTTGTTGGCTACACTTCCAAGATGATTTTTTCCAAATATAGATCCCGTTCCACGTGAGCCTATTATTATCAAATCAAACTCAGCCTCTTTCGCATAATCGATAATTTCATCTCCTATATTTCCTTCCAGAATAACTGTTTCAACTTTGTCTTTAAGTCCACCAAAGGTTTCTTTATAAGCCTCAAGCATAGTTTCTGCAAACTTTTTTTCATCCTCTAAAAGCGTCACAAGTGATTCCTGTAAAAGATTTGTTTCATAAAATGAATACCCGATTTTTACATTTGCAACGTATAATAAGGTAACCTGACTTCCAAACACTTTGGCCATTTTAATGCCTTCTTCAACAGCTCTTTTTGCATCCTCTGACGAATCAACGGGAATTAATATCTTTTTCATTTAAATCGACCTCCTTCGTATTTTAGAAATATCAAAAAACAGGTGACTCACGCCTCCCTAATTAACACTTTTTCTACAAATACTCGAACAAGCTCTGCATCAAATTGTGTCCCTGCATTTGCATTTAATTCCTGTATTGCTTCTTTCTTCGTTAATGATTTCTTGTAACTTCTTTCACTAACCATCGCATCATAGGCATCTGCAATTCCTATTATACTTGACTGAATAGGAATTTGTTCCCCAGACAGACCTTGCGGATAGCCCTTCCCATCACACCTCTCATGATGAGAAAGTACAAATTCAGCCATTTCTGACATATTGTTTACCGTGCTTAATATTCTATACCCTATCTCTGGGTGTTTTCTGATTTCTACCCATTCCTCTTCACTAAGCTTCCCACTTTTGTTTAATATCCCCTCATCGATCCCTATTTTCCCAATATCATGCAGCAATCCCACGGTTTTAAGCTCTATTACCTTATCTTCATTTAACCCCAGTGCTTCTCCCAGCCGTTCACAGAGCTGAGATACTCTTCTGGAATGCAATTCTTCTCTTTTATTTTTTTCATGTAACGTGGTAATAATTGTGTTGATTGTTCTTCCTCTCATGTTAGGGCTATCATAAAGCTTTTTTCGACTCATGAAATCTTCTGCTTTTTTTATTGTTTCTATAATATTTTCATCCATACCAGTTTTTATTTCACCACCTAAAGAAATAGAAATATCCAGCTGACCGACTTTCCTTTGCGTTGCAATTTCTTTAATATGCTGCATAAGTTTTTCCACTTCAACTGCATCTGTGGTTGGCGAAATGATGATAAATTCGTCACCAGCCAATCGACAAATGATATCTTTCTTGCGGCTTGCTTCTGTAATAACCTCTGCAACTGCTTTTATGAGTTCGTCCCCAATAGCGTGGCCAAAACTGTCATTAATGAGCTTGATTCCATTAATATTTGCAATAATTACTGCTAATGGCAAGTTGTTCTTTGTATCTATCCTAATTAATTCTTCCTCGTAATATTTCCTGTTATAAAGATCTGTTAATTGATCATGTTCACTTAAATACTGTAGTTCATTATATTGTCTGCTGATTTCATCATTACTGTATCTAAGTTCACTCTCAGCCTGTGCCACTCTGTTATAGAACCTGTTTAAAAGTATATAAAGAACCAATGATGTGATGATGACATAAAACCATCCCTTATAAGTATTTACAAGCAAAAGCATATTTTTATCAGTAATCAAACTGTCTGCTATCCTGTCAGAAAAATAAATCCATAATACCCCCATGACCAAATAGATGAGAGGGATTTTAACGTTCTCCCAATTTAATACATACGATTTATTAAATTTTATTGTGGAAATGATTTTTCTTTTTATTGATTTCATCAAAAGTTACCCCTCCCTTCAACAAGGCCATTATAAGCATCCTACATTGGGCTTGGGTTTCAGCAAACCCCTTGCAAATGCTCAATTTTAATGCTTTGTGCACCTTCCCACAGTACTTTTTCTCCCAGCTTATCTAAGTTCTCAAGTCCTTCCGTGATGGTTAAAAAATGATTGCCCGCCAACTGGCCCACCTGGCTTGAAAAAAGACATCTGCCATAAGCTACAATAATTTCCATTTCACTGATGCCCCCTGGATACAACAAAAACTCTCCCTTTGCGGGATGACTTGTATTATTTTCATAATCCAATCCCAGCCTTGTGTCTCCATATGGAATCCACATCCCCTGGCCACTCCAGCGTACATGAATCAATTTGTTTTCAAGAGGCAAAAGCGCCTTAAAAACCTCACAGGTTTTTGGAGCCAATTCCTCTTCAAGTTTTCCGATGAATTCATATCCGCCGGCTGTTATTTTCAATTTTGTCATTCTGTTTCCTCCAATTCTATTTACCTTTTGCTTTAGAACTTCTCAGGTTAAATTTAATGCTCAATCTAATAGTCAATTTAATACTCCATCTAATTGTAACATTTTAATTGGATACTTACCATAATTTAAAAAAGGCCCCTACCTATGCCGAAGCAAGCAGGAGCACTTTCATCTTAATTAGAATCAATCTAAATTAGAATAAATCTAAATTAATCGAGAAAAATTTTTTTCAGAAAACATATCTGATCGTTCTTAACAGGGCACTTTATTTACCAGCCCAATATTTTTCTGCTTCTTCTTCCATTTTTTCCAGTCTGATATAGTAATCCGAAAATTCGTTTAAATGTGCCAGTGCGATTTTACCCGTGAATAAAAGATCATCATCTGTTACATTTGTAACAGCATCTCTCTTCCCATGTTCCAGTTCAACTGTCATTCCTTTTTTAAACTGCTGGATATTAAACTTACTCCAGTCTACGCCAAGTACTTCACCAATTTCTTTTGCTTGTTCACTACTAATTTCTTTTTCCTTTGCCATAAGAATCAACTCTCCTTTATTGATATTTTCACTTCTACCTTTATTATATACCCTATTTGCTGGTTTGAGCGAAAATTCTCCAATCTTATAAGCCTTTTCCTGAATCCGTTACTTGAATCAGTTCTTTTGGAAATGGATGAAAGACAGTTTGTTGTTGTAAGTAAGCTTCATCGAATCTTATAACCCAAGACCATAAAAGAGCCATTACTGTGGATTGTGGTATATGCTGGCTCCTGTAATTCTCTAGGGAATCGAGGAAATACGCTTTTTCAGTATCTGAAAGCTGGCTGGAAAAATACCCGAATATATGTAGCATACCATTGATGTATCTACCGGTAGAAGGCATTTTCAGTAAAAGCTTATTCATATTTGATTCATATTCTTCTATTGTTTTATTCATTGGTTTTTTTTCATGGTTGGCAACAATTCTTCCCAATACACTCAATTGATTTTGAGAATATGCCATAAACAAATATTTATTTTTTGAATGGAAATCAACAAGTGCTTTCATGGTTCCCAGTTCTTTTGTTTTTCTAAAATCCGCCTTTGTGAAGATAATCGTATAAAAATGCTCACGAAGATTAAAATTACTTATTCTTCCTTCGTCTTCAAAAACCAGCTCCGGAAAATTTTCCATCATAAATTCAGCATAAAGACCTTTTGATTTGTTATTCAAACTAGGTCCTTTCTCTATTGAACTATACAGCCTCACTTCTTTTATTCCACAACTTGGGGAGCGGCTTTTTAAAAGAAATCCATCTGGTTGGAATTCTAAAAGCTGCGTGAATGCCTCTTTTGAAAACGCCAACATCTCTTCGGTCATATCAACGCCACCTTTTGTCGTTACCAATCTGTGTTTTTCTTCGTTTTTTTTATCCCTAATCAACCTTAGCGATTCTCTTGGCGCTGGCAGTCCCATCCCCATTTCTGGACACAACGGTAAAAAATCCACATATTCTTTCAATTGGTCAACTTCGTTGCTGGTGATCATGGAACCATCAAATCGACATTTCCCAAAACCCAGGCATTTACTGATGGAAACTTTTGGTCTTTCATATTTCATAAATCTTCACCACCCTTTACAGTATTTCTTGAACACGTCCGACAATATTATTTTCAAGTCTCACTTTGATGCCATGTGGATGTGTTTGTGAATTGGTAAGGATATCTTTTACGATACCCTCGGTTAATTTACCCATTCGTTGATCTTGCTTTTGAACAATCATCACTTTTATTCCCGGTTTGATATCTTTTCTAAACGTTCCATTCATCATTTTCCACTCCTCTATTTTATATATCAATCGACCCTTACATATTAGCCGCCAGCGGACATAAATTTCAAGCGGAAGCGATGAACAAGTTGTTCTGCTGTCGCTGTATCACTGATAAAGAGTACCTTCGTTTGAGGGATTAAAATATTATGAAATTTTTTATCCTGAATGCTTACAACCTGAATTTCCCAATTATCTCCAATATAAACCCCATTTGGTCTAATACTGTCTGCAATTTCAGCCAAATAAGACTCAATATATTTTAAAGGCACCCCACTAAGAATAACCTTTTCGACTCTATTTATATCCATTCTACGACTCCCTTAAAAGAATTATTTTGGAATACCATCCTGGCATGGGACTTTCGTCTGACATAAGCCGCACCCCGAGATATAATTAGAATTTTTTAAATAATCCGGTCCGATTTCATTCTTGATTTTTTGCAGATAGGTACTGCAAACATCCTTATCGTGTCCTTTTTTAGTTATTGCATCTACCGGGCAACGATAAATACAGGCGCAGCAATTTCCATCCCTATAAAAATTGCAGTAATCGTGATGACCTTTATAAGGTCTTTCTGTCGGTTCAATCACCCTGTTAATGATTATTGAAGTAAAGCGCATTGCCTTGCCGCTCTTTGTAATAAGTCCATCTGAAAGTCCAAATGTGCCCAATCCTGCGACAAATGCAGTATGTCTATGGGACCAATTTGAAGCAATGCCAAACTTTTCCGAAGTATATCTGGAAAATTCTTTTATCTCATCGATCGCCACTGCTTTTATATCCTCTTTTGCAAATTCAGAAATGATATTTGAAACAATATTATCGATCGTGGCTTCCCACTCGCCTCTTGTTCTAAGCCATCTATCACAAGGCATCCCTGTTGAGTTTTTCTGATCATTTTTAGTTTTTTCCGTTTGTGGAAAGCCAATACTGATTACTGTTAGCTGATGATCTGTCACGTTTGAATCTTTATATTTCAGTTTAAATGCTTCACTAGGCAACCAGTAAAAATCACCTATATCCTCTTTGAATTTTTCAAAATACGAATCATCACCAGAGGCGAATCCGACTAAAGGTTTCTCCCACATTGGTTCCCCAGGTAAACCCATTGAGCTAAAATTATTGTAAGGTGAAGTGATCACCGATTCTTCGATAATGGCTGTTATTTCTTCTTTACTAAACATTTATTTTACCTCATTTCCAGATTTAATTATAACAGTAATGGAAACATTTTTCAATTGCAACCTGTTTCTGCACCCTTTCAAAAAAACCGCTTAAATAACATTTATATTTCTCCCATTTATATAATTAGAATCCTATTTAATTGATAAAACAAAGCAAAGAAGAGAAACGTTTGCGCAACGTTCCTCTTCTTTGTTATACGTATTTTAATTTAAAATCAGAACCAAACAAAACAGTCTATAGTAATGATTCTATTCTTTCTAATGTAATATCATGCATCAGACTGCTCTCGATCTTATTGTTTTTGATATATACAACTGCCGGTATTTCAACGATTCCTAATCGATTCGCCAGTCCCTTTGATTTATAAATATCAACTTTCGTCACCTTTACTTTTCCCGCATATTTTTCTTCAAAGGCGTCTATAATTGGTAGAAGGTCACGACAAGTCGGGATTACTGCATTCCAGATAAACACGATGCTTGGTAATTCTCCGCCCATAATCTGGTCGTCAAATATTTCTGTTTCAGCGATGTATTTCTCTGCTGCCCAGCCGGCAATGGCTCCATCGCCAACAGCTGTTGCCACCTGTCTAAAGGCTTTATCTCTAACATCCCCTGCAGAAAATACACCAGGGACATTTGTCTCCATAAGCTCGTTTGTGATAACATAACCCTGCTTATTCATGATAATTTCATCCTTAAAAATTTCTGTATTCGGGATATACCCTATGAACAGGAAGCAGGAATCAACATCAAAATTCATCAGACTATTCGTTTTAGAATTTTTCAAAACAACTGTTTTAAGCCTTTCCTCACCAACAAATTCAGCTGGTAAAGTGTTCCAGATGAATTCCATTTTAGGATTAGCCATAGCCTGTTCCTTCGCAATTTCATTGCAATCCATTTTTCCTTCGTCATGCATTACAGATACAATTACCTTGTCTGCAAATTTTGCCAGGAACATTCCTTCTTCAATTGCAGCATCTCCGCTGCCGATCACCATAACTGTTTTTCCAGTATTTGCTGCTGCATCGCAGGTGGCACAAAATGAAATTCCCTTGTCAAATAAAAACAGTTCTTCTCCTTTTGCTTTCGTTAAACGTGGTTTTCCGCCAGAAGTGATGAGCACTACTTTCGCTTCATAATTCGTTCTAAAAGTTTCAACAATTTTTGTATCACCTTTTAGTTTTACACCTTGAACGTCTGTACCCTTAAACCTTACATTGAATTTTTTTGCCTGTTTTTGAAAGAGTTCCATTAACCCTAATCCTGTTGATCCTTCTGGAAATCCAGGATAGTTTTCTATTTCATTGGTATAGGTGGCAAGACCACCTACCAGCGATTTTTCTATCAATAATGTCTTCAATCTGGCTCTTCCGCAATAAATTCCTGCAGTCAGACCAGCGGCGCCACCACCAATTATTACTACATCATATTTTTCTACTTTTTTATCCATTATATATGCCCTTCTGTTTTAATATGTCTCACATAAAAAACTTCGCTAATAATTTACTTCCTATAAAAGATCCTACCAGCAAAAATAAACCGAATACCCACCCAGATAAAGACAAGGATGATATCCCACTAAAGAAAGCTCCTATATTGCATCCATATGCTAATCTTGCGCCATATCCCATTAGCAACCCACCAAGGACAGCAGCTACAACCTGCCTTACTGCCTTAATTTTCTTGATTTTAAATTGGGATGCAAGCAACGTTGCTAATAGTGCGCCAAATATAATCCCTACATTGATCATTGACCCAGTATCGTTAAGAAATCCATTATTCAATGTATTCTGTGCGCCTGCAGAAGAAAAATAAAACCATTTATCTACACTCCCACCAAAAGCCTCAAAGATCCACGCACCCCAGTTTGTAAAAGTTCCTGATACGCCCCAGGGATTCCCCGAAGACGCCAGTAAAGCTATTTGCAAAACTGCAAGTAATATCGCGCCCGTGACATATGTAAACGGATTTTTAAAAACAGCAACATAGTACTGGTTTTTACCAAGTTTTTCCCAAAAATTTTTCAACTTTGCGTTACCGCCTTTCCAAATATTTAGTCCTTTTAACTATGCCTTAATTCTTTTTTTCAATAACTACTTCCCATTCGCCATCGCCAACTTCTTCAATTTCAACATTATGTCCTTGGTTTCTAGCCCATTCAGGTACGTTTTTCATGGCACAGCTATGGTCAATTTGAACAATCAAGATATCTCCAATGTCCATTGTGTTTAACTTCTTTTCAGCTTTCATAAGTGGAATTGGGCAAGCCTCGCCTAAACAATCTAACATTACTTCTTTCATTTTAATATTCCTTTCTATTCAAGAGCTAAATGCTCATTTTTTTATTTTGCCATTTATCGGCAAAAATATAAATACAACTTATAAGTGCTAATTGTAGCACTAGTGCGCCAAACCAGCCAAAATAGTCTGGCAAAAATACCTTCGGACTATTGGAGATAAAATTAATCTTCCAGAATCCAAATTGATACGCGCCGAGCAATGACCCTGCGATAAAGAACACTAACACCAGCGTGTTCATCATGAAACCTTCTCCGACTCGCATCAACGTTCCAGATGCGCAGCCACCCGCAATGACCATACCTATTCCAAACATTATTCCACCAACCATCGTCGATATACCAACCGGTACAACATAACTCATTCCAGGTATAGGCAGACCATTTACAAAAGCACCGTATTTTATAGCTGTAAACCCAATTGTGGTAACTGCTAACGCGATCATAACTGCTTTTGTAACTGATGTGCTTCCGGTGATCCATATATCACGGAAGGATGCGGTAAAACAGAATCTTGACTTTTGAAGTACAAATCCAAAACAGCTGCCGAATATCCAAAACATAGCAAGACTGCTGGATTTAAAACTCAGTGCAATCCCTATTGCTATCATAAGAATCAGAACAGCTACTCCATAAGGGATTTGACTTTTCTTAGGTTTCCTTGGTGCACGAGTACCACCTGAACGTTGAATACCTTTAATATCCTCTGACATAGGTACCTCCTTAATAAATATTTTTTTACAAAGTTTGTGAAGTTTTTGACAGTTTACTTGACCTCACTATACCATAGAAATTCCTTGCACAAAACTAGTATCTTGTTATACAATATAACAAGTGGTTATGGCAAAATATTCATGGCATAGCCATTTTTTTTCAAGGAGAAACCATTATGCGCATTGATCACCTTGTTTTATTTAACAAGATTGCTTCAAAAAAAAGTATTTCCAAGGTGGCAGAAGAATGCCACCTGTCTCAGCCTGCCTTAAGTCAGCAGATGCGGAAACTTGAAGACGAGATGGGATTGATATTATTTGAACGAAGTAATAAAGGAATAGAATTAACCTCTAACGGTAGAGTTGTTCATCAATATTTTGAGCAAATCATAGAAACCTATAACAATCTGCAACAAGAATTGACAAATTTAAAAAACTATACTGGGACAATCAGAATCTTAGCCTCCCCTGTAATAGGTCAATATGCGCTGCCTTGCTCTATCCATAAAATGAACGAAAAGTTTCCAAAATATACCTTTGCTTTAACAACAATGCTGTCGACGGAAGTTGTAAGAAAAGTTTTAGAAGGAAAAGGTAATATTGGTTTTATCATAAGTCCTGTTGAAAACCAGGACTTGGTATGCAATCTTATTCACTCTGATAAGGTATTTTTAGTATGTTCAAATAAATATTACAAAGATGATTCCATTTCAATGGATGATTTAAAAAACAAGTCGCTAATTGCCTTGATTGATCGATTCAGTTCCAGAAGAATTCTTGACGAAACCCTAAAAAAAGCCGGTCATAATATTGGGGATTTTTCAGTCATGATGGAGCTTGACTCAACAGAATCTTTAAAAGCTTCTGTCATTGCAGGTCTTGGATTTGCATTTTTACCCTACATGGCTATCAAAAAAGAAATCTATTTAAAAGAATTAAAGATTGTTGAAATCCCTGATTTTGAGGTAAATTATGATCTCTATATGATTTATAGAAAGATAATGTGTTTCCAAGACACCCCTAAAGAAGTTATAAAATACTTTTTAAGCGTGGTAGAGGATACCTTCTGCTAATTTACTCCACTCTTTTCTTTTTTAGTGCGCTACTTTTATTTTTTAATGGCTACTCTTTTCTTTTAGAAATATACATTTCCCAAACACCATTGATCGGTTCTACTATTTCCAATTCTAATTTTTGGTCATGGCAGTAATTTTTAACACTTTCTGCCGTGCAGCTATGATCTGTAACGAGCATAATTTTTGTACCTTTAGATAGTTCCTTTCCATGTTTCATCAATTTCATAATAGGTACAGGACAGATATCTCCCAAACAATTCAGTTGGGTAAAATCATCTTTTTCCATTTCAATATCCCCCCTTATCTGTTCTCCCACCATGCTTTGTTTTGTATATACCATTCTATTGTTGCCACTAACCCTTTATCAAGCCTAATGACGAGTTCCCATCCAAATTTTCTCTTCATTTTTCCAGCATCTGTGGCATATCCTGCATCTATAGCATATCTTAAATTTGCAATCCAATTCTAATTCATCATAAATTATATCACATATTGACAAAACAAATATAGGATATTATGATTAAATTCAACTTGGCAAATACAAGGAGGAAGAGGAGGACATGTGATGAAAATCCAATTTTACGAAAGATATCAACCGAAGAATCAATTAAAATTCATGGAAGATGCATTAATTTCAGGCAATCTGTCCTCTGATGGGAATTTTATCACATCACTAAAAGAAAATTTTATAAAAAACCTTGCGGTAGAAAATATTTTATTCACAACCTCCGCCACTGCTGCTATAGAACTGGCCGTTCAACTTCTTGATTTAAAATCTGGTGACCAGGTTATTTTGCCCTCCTATAACTTTCCTTCGGCTGCAAATGCAGTTTTAAAAGCCGGCGGAACGCCAGTCCTTTGTGACGTTGATTTGGCCACAAAAAATATTGATCTGGCAAGCGTTGCAGAAAAGATCACAAGCAAGACAAAAGCAATCATTCCTACCCATTATGCCGGAATATCCTGTGATATGTTCCAATTACTTGACCTAGCCAAAATAAATCATCTTAAAATCATTGAGGATGCTGCGCAAGCGGTTCACAGCTTCTTTCGGAATATACCCTTAGGATCCATTGGAGATTTTGGTGCTTATAGTTTCCATCATACCAAAAATTTTTCCTGTGGAGAAGGTGGCGCTTTTCTATGTAATGAGGATTCTTATTTAAGTGATGCGGAAATAATAAGGGACAATGGAACGAATAAATCCCAGTTTCTTAGAAATGAACGAGACAATTACTCCTGGCAAAGGCCAGGTTCAAATTATATTCTCAGTGAAGCCTGCGCCGCTTTGCTTTATGCTCAAATGCTTTCCTGCGAAGAAATTCTGTCTAGACGGAAACGCATTGTAGACAAATATAACAGTGTTTTCGTGTCATCCTTGGATAGCATCAAGGACAAGATCACTTTAATGGGAATCCCAGAGTACGCTACGCCCAATTATCATATCTATTACCTAAACTGTTGTGATTCAACTGTCCGTGAAAGCCTAAGAAGGGATTTATTAATGGAGGGCATTGATGTCAGATCCCATTTTATTCCTCTCCATATCTCGGATTTTGGTCGAACAATGGGCTATAAACCAGCGGATTTTCCAAATAGTTTAAAAGTATCCGAAACTATTTTAAGATTGCCGGTTCATACAGAAATGACTGTTGAAGACGCTAGAGACATCGCAGAATTAATTATTAAAAAGGTAAAAGCTTTATGAAAAATTCAAGTATAATCGATACAATCGGTTCAATGGATACAATAAATAAAAAAATTTTGAACAGACAGGGCATAAATATCAGCATTATCATACCAACCTATAACGCCTCAGGGTCCATTCAGCTTCTTGTGGAACGCATTGAAACCTTATTGGCTGATTTCAATCTGTCGATTATCTTAATTGATGACTGCAGCCAAGACAATACCCCGGCCATCATCGCGTCTCTGTCAAAGGAATATGAAAATATCACCTATCATTTTTCCACCTCAAACAAAGGGCAGCAGGCCTCCTTACATACTGGTTTGAAGCTGGTTGGAAAGCCATGTGATTTCGTTGTTACCATGGATGACGATCTTCAAAACCCTGCAGAAGAGGTTTTAAAACTTATCACTGAAATCCAAAAAGGGTATGACTTGGTTTATGCCATTCCGGTGTTAAACAGCAAGAATATGAAAAAACATCTATCTGTCATTAGACGACTTGGCAGCCATTTACGGAATTGCCTCTTTGACAGTTTTATCAACAAACCGGCAGGAATAAAAGTCAGCGCATTTCGAATTTTAACCTATGATTTAGCCCTAAAAATTGCCGCTTCACAGAAAAAATATTTTTATTTTTCCGCCGAAGCGTTCCAATATAAGATTAAGGTTTCAAATGTCTTTTATCCTTTTACGCCTAGGGGTTATGGAGAAACTAGTTATAATTTTGTCAGACTTCTAACGGTCTATTTGAGGCTGTTTTTAACTTATAAATTCAAACTTTTAAGCAGGTGAAAAGTGAAAAAAATACTACTGTTAGGCGGCTCAACTTGCCAAAAAAATGCCGTTATACTAGGTAAATCCCTGGGATATGAAATGATCATTGCTGATTATTCAAAAAATCCGTCGGCCTGTGAATATGCTGATAAGCATGTACTGGTGAGTACCTTTGATGAAACTGGCTGTATGAAGGCGGCAGCAGAATATAAGGTTGATGGGATCATGACAATAGGAACAGATCAGCCCGTATTAACTGCTGCAATCGTTGCGGATGCTCTACATCTACCCACTTTCATCAGCCCTGCACAGGCAAAAGCAGTCACAAATAAGAAAATAATGAAACAAATATTTAAAGAGCATCATATTCCCACCGTAAAATATCAGCTTCTGGCCGAAAATGCCAGCGTTAATGATATCGACGGATTATCAGGGCCTTATGTATTGAAACCATTGGATTCGCAGGGGCAAAGAGGTGTTTTCAAACTCGAATCAAAAAAACTCGTTTTAGAAAATCTTCCTAAAACTTTGTCTTTTTCACGGGAAAAAGAAGCATTACTTGAAGAATATTATCCCTCAGACGAAATTACAATCAGTGGATGGATTCAAGATTCTAG
>JBBRXC010000029.1:0-14382 GCA_038248745.1 Peptostreptococcales bacterium
CATAATAATTGCCGTAATGATACTAATTCTTTTAAAATTACTTTTCATTCTCATTTCGTATTCCTTTCTTTCTCTCTAATGTTTTTAACGACATTTTTCTCAGAAATTCATTCCTTTTACCAACAACTTCATTGTATCACAATTGAGCCCGACATTGTCATTAATTAGGGGATACAAGTTTTAATCCTATTATGCCTATTACAATTGATCCAATACACCCTAATCTCATCAAATCAAAGGGTTCTTTGAATAATATGATTCCTAAAATTACAGTACCAACTGTTCCAATCCCCGTCCAAATAGCATAAGCTGTCCCTAAAGGAAACTCTTTCAAAGCTAATGACAAAAAATAGAAACTCAATATCATTCCAAATACCGTAAGTACACTTGGCATCAATTTTGTAAATCCTTGCGAGTATTTTAAGCCAAAAGCCCAACCTACTTCAAAACCTCCTGCTAAAATCAAAAATAACCATTCCATCTATTACGCTCCTTTCGTTTTAGAAAAACAAAAGAGCCTGGGAGATATCTTTAAAAATATCTCCCAGGCTTTTATCCTTCCGTGAACACAGTATTTCTGTGCGTTCTATCTCGGACCAGACCAGTTTTTAACTGCGGAACCCTATAAAACTTAACTTTATATTAATTTACAATACTATTTTATCAAAAAACCGTACTACTGTCAATTCTTATCCTTCTTTTTCCCTTTCGGAGGATTGCTGTCCTTAACCGGCTTTCCTTCTTCTTTATAACCCTTTGGTTTTGTAAACTGCGAAATGTCCTGGTTTTCCAGTGCTTTAGACATGATGTCATAAAAGATTTTGGCTGGGTGATTCCCTCCAGAGGAAGCAATCACGTGTTGTGGGTCCAGCTTATCATAACCCATCCAAACAGCTGTCACTAACTCGGGTGTATATCCTACAAACCAGGCATCCCTGATTCCATTCACTCCTTGGAACTCATCCGTTGAAGGCAATTGAGTGGTACCAGTCTTCCCCGCTGTTGGCCGTCGACCCAAATCTGCATTTTGTCCTGTGCCTTCTTTCACAACCCCGATTAACATTTGCGTCATGGTATATGCATTTTCCGGCTTCATTACATCCACAGAGTCTTCCTTCACTTCCAACAAAACTTTGCCAGAACCCGTGGTAATTTTCGTAATTGCATGGGCTTTATTCATTGTTCCCAAATTTGGGAACATGCTATATGCTTGTGCCATTTCCAAAGGGGAAACCCCCTCTGTAAATCCTCCAAGTGCAATGCTTAAATTTCTGTCTTCTTTACTTAATGGGATCCCTGCTTTTTTAAGAAAATCGATACCCACATCCACACCCATTTCATTTAATAATGATACTGCTGGTACATTAATGGAATGAACTAATGCCGTATACATTGTGACCCTTCCCCGATACCTCCCATCCACGTTGGTCGGTTCATAGCCATTGAAATCCGTTTTCTCGTCTAGGAGTATTGACTTCATTTTATAACCATTTTCCAGTGCTGGCCCATAGACGGCTAATGGTTTTATAGAAGATCCTGGCTGACGTTTTAGATGCGTAGCGCGATTAAGGCCTTTCGCATAGTACTTCCCGCGATAGCCTATTAACCCCCTTATGCCGCCATTACTTGGGTCAATAACAACCGCTGCACTTTGAACAAGTTCCTCCCCACTGCTTTCTGGAAATAAACTGTCGGTAGCATATACCTCCTCAATGGCGCCTTGCACAACTGGATCCATTTCGGTATAAATTTGTAAACCTGACTTTAAAATAAATTCTTCACTATACCCATACTGATCAATGGCTTCTTCTATGACGTATTCAATATAACTGGGATATTTTCCCCTCACGGCGTCAAGTTCCCAATCCCTTAAAATAATTTCTTCGCTTACTGCCTTTTCATAGACATCTTTCTCTATATAATTCTGATCATAGAGTAAGGATAAAATAAGATTTCTTCGCTCTTTCGATTTATCTTCGTTCTCAAAAGGGGAATAATAAGTTGGCGCTTTCGGCAAACCAGCTAAAAGTGCCGCTTCAGATAAGGTAACATCTTGAATATCTTTCCCAAAATACATCTGTGCCGCATTTTGGACACCCCAGGTGCCTTCACCAAAGTATATCTGATTTAAATACAATTCTAATATTTCTTCTTTAGAATATCGTACCTCGATTCGAATGGCGGTGATAGCTTCTTTGATTTTACGCGTATAAGTCTGTTCCGAAGTGTAAAAAAGATTTTTTGCCAGCTGTTGAGTAATGGTGCTGCCCCCTCTAACAACATGTCCTGCCCGCAAATTATCCAGTGCTGAACCCACTATCCCAATAAAGTCAACGCCTGAATGTATATAGAAGCGAGTATCTTCAACGGCAATAATTGCTGCGATTAGGTCTTCTGGCATTTCTGATAATGGCACTGGTGTAAAATTGACGGTAGACTGTTCAGATACAATTTCTCCATTTTTATCAAGAATAACCAAAGGCATAGGTAGTGAATTTTCTAATTCACCAATGTCTACTTGGGCCATTGTCACAACGATAAATATGAATGCTATGATCAAAAATCCAATGAGAGAACCTCCAAGAATTAATAGTCGTTTATCAAGGCTACGTATACTTTTCAAATTTAGCTTCATCTAATGCTGTCACCTTTCTTGTTCCCTTAAAATACTATTTGTAAAATTTAATTATACCACATAAGAAAATTTGTTGTATTTTAAATAAGCAAGGAGTTATATTTTCCAACAATCGGGTGCTGGCTATGATTTATGGTACGACTTGCTTACATCAAATATAACCCCGAAAAATAGCTTTTTCAGGTTGTGAATTTCAATATTTTTGATATAACAATAGTGGAAATAATTAAACCGTTGAAAATTAAAGGTTGAGCAAATGCCAAAGGGGGAGTACCTTTTGATAAATTCAAAAGGCAAGCTTTACAATATCTGCAGAGAATGCAAATTAACAAAATACAAAAAAATAGCCCATTGGAGCCTAGTTAGCCTAATTTTAAAACGCCCAATATTGATGATATCACTTACAAATTAGTTCTTGAAGACAGGCATTATAAAATTGCTACAGAAGACATTGAAGCAATAAGATCCGGGATATATAGAGCATAAAAAACAGAGGGAATATCCCTCTGTTTTTTATTAAAAATTCTTCTCCATTCAAAGAATAATTCAACTCATCCCAAATCCTGTATATTCATTTTCTCTAACCCTGCATTCTTTTTAATTTTTTTACGTTGAACTATATATATTGCTATTAAAATTAATGTCGGAATATTATACATTAGAAAAACGATTAAACTTGTAAGTAAAACTGATTCCAAATCACCACCATACAAAACTCTTGCTATCACAACACTACTTGAAGTTATAAAAGTTATACCGGGCAAAATTAAACCGAGCCACTTATTTGCTAACTTTGATAGGTATATTTGTAGATATACAATACCAATAATTATTGCTAATAATACTATTAATAATACTATCGTTGTTGATGTTATTATACTCATTTTTCTATCTCCTTCCCCATTTTTTTATATTCTGAAATCAAGATTTTTGCTGTATCAAAATCAATTTTTTCATTAACAGCCATTCGCTTAATTAATGAAATATATGGTTCGCTAGCAAAATTCTCACTAATTTGTATTTTCTGCAACAATTTATCCAATCGCAGCCTTACGGTTGGATATGTCACAGAATACTGTTTGGCAACTTCTTTGAGAGAGCCAGAGGCTAAGAGGAACTTTTTAATAAAAACAAAGTCTTCGTCATCCAAATTAGTCGACCATTCGGGTAATATATTAATTGCCATTTTTACACCTCCTGTTTAACTATGTTAAGTATAATATATATTTTTATTAAAGTCAATAAGTAATATTAGCTTTAACAAAATATAATATCGAGATTAAATAGTTTGATGCAGTTTAGAATTTTAGGCGTCAGAAAAATTATTTTTTCACAACATGACAAAAGAGACTTCAACGTGTTTAAGAACTATTGAAACTTAAACATGTAGAAGTCTATGGGTTTCCTAACGGCACCCTTTGTCTGGAAAATATAAAGCAAGAAAATGAAACATTGCTACTTCTGCAGCCGCTTTTCTAATATATGAACCCGTTGAATTTGATTTTCAAAAGTTATTGTCTTGACTTCTCCGGTTGGAATGTAGCCCTGCCGTTTCCAAAACCGCATCCCAGATGGATTAACATCTAAGACACCTATTCTGTAACCCTTTGCCCCAGCTTCTTTCAACGTTGATTCCAGCAACTTCAGATTAACAGTGCCGACTGATTGATTTCGCATTCTTTCGGCTATAATAAACAGACCGATCATCCATGTGTCCTTCTGCGGATAATGTCGGATCCCTTCTGCCAAGCCCGTCAACTGATCATCCTGAAAAAAACCATAGATAAATTTATTATCAAGCGATCTGCCGGCTGGCAAGCTCTTAAAAATATCCTCTGCCCCTCCTATTTCGCCACCTTCGCCAGATTGAAGCACAAAATAGCTGGGATTTTCCCTACAAAATTGGTCCACAAGTTCCCAATTTTTAATTGTCAATTCTTTGATGCTGTTCATCATGATAGTATGAGAGAATAGGCAACTCCGGCTAAGCCAAGAAGGAAAAGCACGAATACTGGCTTTGCCGGCATAATTCCTTCATTTTCTGCTGCCTTTCCAAATAGGCCAAAAACAAACGGATGAATCAGAAACGGCATTGCAAAAATAACAGGAATCATTAATGCTGCCTCATTTCCAAACATGCCACCCTGAACTGCTGCGAAAAGTCCGAAATGGGATATAGCGGCGGAGGTTGCCATCGCAGAATCGTTGATATTCATGCCGGCCAAGGCAAGCATCAGAAAGCTTCCAAACACAGCTACAATCTGGAACCCAAAAGAAAATTGCATCAACCCCTTCACTTCTTTAGCCTTATCGCCATCCGCTTTTTTTAGGGTTCGCAAGGATAGAATTGCCAATCCTGCTCCTGCCAATACCAATGGAGCCACCCACACAATATATAAAGCGCCTTTGGATGCACTGGCTGCTAGTATGGAAAATACAAAAATATGCCCAAAGAATGGTATATTTATCATAATTGGCGCCCGCGAAGCGGCTTCATCACCAAAATCACCAGCGGTGCATGCACCAGTCAACCCTGAGTGGGAAAGAGCGCCTGCCATACCCGGTCCAAGGTTTCTCACATTGTTCGCTTTTGCCACCCAAATCAGTAGGGTCAGCCCGCCGAACATCCAGAATAACTGGCCAAACAGACCATAAGCCATCACTGCTTTCATACCTGTAATTTTAAAGGCTTCTAATAGTAGAGACCCTCCAACGATAAAGTTAGCAGCCAAAACTACTGGAATTCCTGCAAAAAGAAGTGCACGAAGCGTTGGACCAAATTTCCATTCAGAAAAGCCTGCACCCATGCCTGCAGAAATCATCATAGCGAAGAAAATCTGTGGCAAGGCAACGAAAGGCTTCACAAAATCAGCTATATAAGTTGAAAGTAAGAGTATGATCAGAATCGCGAGAATTTCTAGAACACCTTTGCTTAAATATTGTGGTTTATTTTTTATCTTCGCTTTTGGATCAACCAAGATGATAGCCCCTGCCAATCCAATATATGCGATAATAGGATAGAACTGCTGAAGAGGGTCTCCACTGGCCATTCCAAGAATAAGGCGTTTGACTCCTTCTATTCCGAGAAGGATAAAAAATGCCCTTAAAATGAAAACCAATTGGGTACTTTTTGTTCCAAGCAATATTTCATCATGACAGAGAGAAACGGTATCATCAATATTGATCGGTTGCCTACTGATGATTTTTTTAATTTCCTGGCCACCTACGAAAAATGATGCAATCAGTGCTGTCACAGTAACCTTGCTCATTAAAATTATAATAGGCAATTCCTGCAACCCTGGAGTAGCTACATTCCCTTTCACCAAAGCCAGACCCATAAGCATCCCAAACACCACAATGATTAAGATGGGGGAATACTTGGTTCCAGAAACCACGGTTCGAGATATTAATATAATCGGTATGACAATCAAGAAAGTTAACAGTAACTGATCCAACATTTGGATATGTGATATCTGATTTAGTAGATTTTCCATTTAATCCCTCCTAAACAAACTAAAATTTGACGATTTTTACTAATATATCATATTCTGTATACATGAATCAACCCAAATACTATATAAAAGAGAAAAGACAGGCATAAAGCCTGTCTTTTTGTCTAGCAAATTGAATAATTATCATATTATCCTTTTCTTTTAGCTTGTTCCATAATAATAATATTATCTCAATCTTCCACACGATCAGTTGTGGTCCCGAAACTTTCACTAAATTCTTTACCTAACGTCATTAAATTAGACATAAAAACATCTAGCATTTCATCACTTGGTTGGTCAATATACCATTTGTCATCTATCTTTATACATTTAATGTCTATTGTTTTGTCAATAAAAGTTTCATCAATAATTTCTCGTTGTTTTTTAATTGCTGTGATAATCATTTGATTTGCATCGTCATCTGTAAGCTCGACTCCTGAAAAAGCAATAGGCAATACCTGTGTAAAATATTCTCCTATGACTGCTTTAAAAAGTAGGCCAGCATCAACATATTTAAAATCTACCTGCACGATCGCCTTATCATTTTCTATTTTCGCATCGTTTATTGTATAAGTAATTTTAGTTGCATTAAATTTCAAATATTCTAAAATATATTTTTGCAATTCATCTGCATCATCAGCTAATAAGTTTGAAATTTCTTCATTATCAAATTTATTAGCTGGATTTATGTATGACGCCATTTGTTCAATATTAAAAGTTTTCCCGTCTTCAATAAAATCTTTCACTGTTGTTTCTGGTTTTGCACTTGAGCAACCTGTAAGACTGAGTATGATTGTACAAAATAAAACAAAGACAATTTTACGCATTTTTATTACCTCTTCACTTATTCTATTGGTATAGATATATCTAAGATATAATTTTTTTTTACTCTTGTGTCGTCATTTTATATCATTTGCCATTGATTTGCAAATAAGTATGCCTTCATTTATGCCCTCTTCACTGTCCGCTTATGCCTTGTGGCTAAAGCCACGCAAAAGAGTCAAGAAGACTCTTTTGTGGAAGGTTCGAGTCCTCTGTCTGTTGAATATAAAAAGATAAAAGATAGGCGTTTATGCCTATCTTTTATCTTTTTTGGTGCAGCCAAGAAGACTCGAACTTCCACGCCCTTGCGAGCACACGGACCTGAACCGTGCGCGTCTGCCAATTCCGCCATGACTGCAAATTGTCTGGGAATTAACCCAACAGTAGGATTATAACATAATCATTTTTTGCTGACAAGTTAATAAATAGACTTACCTGCAAACATTTTTTATAAATATTTCATAATCAGATAGTATTTTTTCTATGTCCGCCGACTCATCATCAAGAGCTAGCCCATAAAATGGAGGTATCTTTAATCCTCTTTCCTCTATTTCTTTCTTCAGTTCCTCAATGTATACCCCAGATCCCTCTACAAGTGCATCGTTATAGTTTAAATCTACTGGACATCCACCCCAATTTTCATCCCAGCTGGTCAATGTCACACCACAGGTAGGTGAGCCGTCGCAGCTTAAAATTGCAACAGTCTCGTATCCGGCTTGAACATATGCCTCCATATAATCAACAATTTGTTTCGCAAGATCCCTACAAAATGAACGAAATGCTACATTATCATAAAGATTCTTTGTTGACCACCAACGCTGTATGCCTAAATATAAAGTCTCTGGGCATTGCATCTGCATAACACCTAAATCATATTTTTGTAAGGTATCAAATACTTCCTTACACATTCCAGGATAACGAGCCAAGCCTTTCACTTTATTGTTCGCATTTAATAAACAGCTAGATACGAAAATAATCTTTCCACTTCTTGCGTCTTCCATCCGATCTGTCATTAGGTAGTCCTCCTTATTTATGCTTTTACTCAAATTAAATATATGAATTAATATTATATCAAATAATAGACTCCATTTAAATCCTTTGCTCTTTATTTTTCCACTTTCTTTAGCCCTTTTCTGTAAAAAGCAAACATAAGCACAGTTGCCGTGAATGCCATAGCAGATCCATAATAAAAAGGTATTCTGTTATTCACATTGTCATAAAGGAATCCGGCAATTAGGCTGGCAGGAAGGATTGTAATCCCGATTAGAAAGTTGTAGATGCCAAGTCCGGTTCCTCTTTTGTCTTTAGGAATCAAGTCTGCCACAAGCGCCTTCTGTACCCCGTCTGTTGCCGCGCTGTAAAGCCCATAAAACGCAAAGAGTAGCACTATTACAGTTATGCTTTTGGTCCTGCCAAATCCAAAATAAATGGCAGCATATAGCAGGTACCCGAAGATGATCAGTTTTTCTCTACCAATTTTATCCGACAGCATACCAGCAGGTATGGAAAAGAGTGCCGATACAGCATTAAATAACATATAAATAATAGGAATAAATGCTGCCTCTAACCCCAGATCGCTGGCTTTTATCAGAAGCAGTGCATCCGTCGAGTTCCCTAAAGTGAAGATAAAAACTATTCCGAGAAAAGCATAATATTTTTTTGGGAAATCCTTCCATGAAATTTTACCCAGTGGGGCACACTTCTCCCCTTTCACTTCCTTTACAAAGTATATGATTGAAATTAGACCCAATATCCCTGGTATTCCAGCAATTAAAAAAACCATTCTGTAGTCTTTTGGGAATAGTAATAAAATTGCAGCTGCGAGAAGTGGTCCGATGATAGCGCCACTGTTATCCATCGCTTTGTGAAATCCGAAACCCCTTCCTACTTTCCCTGCTTCTGAAGAAGCCGCTATCAGGCTGTCTCTTGGTGCAGTTCTGATTCCTTTACCCACCCTTTCAGTAAACCTAACCATTAAGACCTGAAAAGGCGTACTTGTTATTGCAAACAAAGGAGAAAGAATCACCGTGAAGGCATATCCAACAATCATAAATGGCTTGTTCTTTCTAATTTTGTCGCTCCACCAGCCTGACAATGCTTTGATGACTGAGGATGTGCTTTCTGCCACCCCTTCTATCAAAGAAATCTCTGTTTTCGAGGCACCCAATGACAAGAGAAATAGAGGCATTACAGCATAAATCATTTTTGTCATGGTATCCGTCAAAAAACTGGTAAGTCCAATAAAAAAAATGTTTTTATCAATGCCAAAAATTTTCTTCTTTACAGGGATCTTTTGATTTTGTAACTTTCTACTCATATTTTTTCACCACCGATTCCCGGTGCCCTCTTATTCATTTATCTGCTCAGCTCTTTAATGTCTGTCTATGTACTCCTGCAACTGTTGATGCCATTCTTCCGTATCATAAATCTGGGGCTCCGTGGTCTCTTCCAACAGCAGATCCATCAGATGCCTTGGGGTTTTTCCGCCAATATGCATGGCTTTGATGCAGGAAACACAGTATACACAAACATCCTCGCAAGGCATTGATTCTGCTCGATTTTTCATTTTCTCATGGACAATTTCTATGGGAAGTGCTGGATAAAAATCATCTCCACAGCACTTTGAACGGGACCCGTGAAATTCCGTTTCTTCAATCTCTATATTCATTTTAATAAGCAGATTTCTCACAGCCTGGTGAACCTGTGGTTTCTCACGAACTGGACAGGCATCATGAACAGATACCTTCAACCCTTCATAGTCCGGAAACGCAAATGAATCCAGTTCATCAATCACTTCCCATAGGGAAACCGTGGTTATTCCCGGATATAAACTTCTAAATCGTTTGTCGCAGCCAGCACAAACATTGATAATCAGTGAATCCTGTTGGAGTTGGGGTTCATGGCGGCAGCAAATGTTATGAAGCGCTACTTCTCCATATTTTTCAATGCAATGTTCGTTTAGAAATTTTAATATTTTATTTTCTGTTTCCGGTTTGTAAATGCTCAATGCACAGCCCGGATTAAAGTATGTTTTCGTCAAATCAGCACCTCTTGATTATTTTACCTATTTAGAAAGTTTCTTTATTATCTATAAATCTATATTATTATATCACTTGTTCTCCTTCTATTTCATGATTTTAAAAAAAATCATTTCAGGAAATTTATACATATATAATTTCATTCATTCATAATTTCATTCATTTTACTATACGCGTTTCAATCCATAAACTTTCTAGACTTGAGATTTCATACTTTCAAGTCATGGGGGTGAAAAAGGATAATTAGTTATCTTATATGCTATCTTTCGTTTCATTTACCCTGCATCATTGCCACCAGTTTCATATTTTAAGAGTTACAACGTGAAAAAGGATAACTATTTTCTTATTATTTTCATACTTTTGGTTCTAATTTTAATAATAGTATAATTTATTTACTATTAACTCCAATTTCTATTGTTATTGCGGTAAAAGGTTATCCCTTTCTTTTCAATAGTGCTCTCGGGAGATAACCAGTTATCTTTTTCTTTAGAATAGAACTCTAAAGAGATAACTGGCCAATCTCAAAGCCGACTCACGACCGATCCGGCCAATCACAAAGCCGAATCACGACCGATCTGCCAATCACAAAGCCGAATCACGACCGATCTGGCCAATCACAAAGCCGAATCACGACCGATCTGGCCAATCACAAAGCCGAATCACGACCGATCTGCCAATCTCAAAGCCGACTCACGACCGATCCGGCCAATCTCAAAGCCAACTCACGACCGATCCTGCCAATCTCAAAGCCGACTCACGACCGATCCTGCCATCTCACAACAAGCTTTCTCCTATATTAAAAGAAAAAAGTCTGTTGCTGGTATTTTTTCTGCTGAATTGTTTTTCTGTGCCATATTCGGATTTTAATTCATGCATTAATTTATCTACATTTGCTTCTTTATAGCGCCTCTTTTTTCTCTATTTTCAAAAAACTTTAACTTAAATAATCGCCGATTCCGCCTATTTCGTGACTGAATATTTCGACTATTTTCCCGAAGCATGTATACATGAAAAAACGCTATTCTTTTTCTTGTGAAAGTGTTAACATTGAGATTGTCCGTATTATTTTAAACAGTAGTGGAGGGTAAAATGTCTAAAAAATCTATTAAGGAAAATGGTGTCCAAAAAAATACAATACTTTATCTGGTTTTAATGGTAGTAATAGCGATCGTCGTATTATTGATGCTTTCACCAAATCAAACGGAAGCAGCTCATATAGTTACAAACGGTTCATCAGCTAATTTAGGCAACATCTATGATTCGCTGAAATACGAAAAATCTATCCATATTTTAGCCATGCTTCTAGTCGGATTCGGATTTTTAATGGTCTTTGTTAGGAAACATGGGTTTAGTTCCATTACAGCAACTTTTTTGGTTGTCAGTGTAGCATTACCCCTATATATGCTGCTTAAGAGCTTTTTCTTCGGAGGCATAGAATCTTCATTAGTGAGTATAGATAATTTTATTCTGGCAGAATTCGCAGCAGCTAGTCTTCTAATTGCAATCGGTGCTCCCCTCGGGAAGCTTAAGATGGATCAGTATCTGATCATGGCAGCATTATTTATTCCTGCATACATGTTAAATGAATGGGTAATATTAGAAAGTGGTCTTTTCCAAGGATTTATAGATACAGGTGGTTCTGTTGTAATTCATGCATTTGGTGCTTACTTCGGGCTCGGCGTCGTAGCAAACACAATGGCCAAATTTGAAGATGGTCCCGATTCTGAAAACAATTCAGTCAGCAATCAGTTCAGTCTCATTGGGAGCATGGTATTATGGATCTTCTGGCCGTCCTTCACTAGTGCATTGGTAGCTCCTGAACAAGTTGTTGTCACTGCCATCAATACCGTATTTGCCCTTTGTGGTGCTACACTGGCTACTTACGTATTTACAAGAATACTAAGAGGGAAAATAGAAATAGAAGACATCGCAAATGCCAGTCTGGCGGGGGGTGTCGCCATAGGAAGTGTCTGTAATTTAACAACTCCTGGCCCAGCAATGCTGATTGGTGTTTTAGCTGGAACCCTCAGCACCTTTGGATATGCAGTAATTGCGCCAAAAATAGAAAAGCTGATAAAGGGTACGGACACCTGTGGTGTTCATAATTTACATGGTATGCCAGGGATTCTAGGTGGTCTTGCAGGCGTTTTCTTTTCAGGGAATATTGGTATCCAGTTAGGCGGTATATTAATCACTTTGATTATTGGATTTAGCTTTGGCAAGACATCAGGACTAATGATGAGATTGATGGAACAAAAAACTGTGCCTTTCAGTGATGAAGACGAATTTATTGTTGAAAGCGAGCCAGCTATTAACCTATTATAATTAGATAGAAAATAAAGAAAAGAAAAGGGAAGCGACAAACATTTATATCGTTTCCCTTTTCTTTTCGCATATGATGCTAATTTAAATAGTAAAATATCTTAATAGACAATAACATAGTAAACCACATAAACCCAGCTGAAAATACCATGTATGATAGCCCATAAAATCGAGTGCCAACTTGTATAGGATATCACTATGGCGAGACATGAACCAAAAGTAATCCCTGTTTTAACCGTTTTTTCTACTGTAATAAATTTGTTTGTAGCCATTTGCATCATCCTCCTCCTTATTTTAACTTTATTATATCATTGCTCCTAATCCCAATCAAGTCAATGGAAAGCGCCGTTATCTGCGCCACCAGGCCCTAGCTGAAACCAGTCCGGGTTCCCCGTGTGTATCGGCATAATTCTACTTGGATTCGTATGCGCAATGAGGGCTTTGATTGTATCCCAATCCGCATGCCCACTGGTGTGTAGTGTAACAATTTTCAATCCCATTTCTTCACATTTGCTTAAGAAGGCCTTTACAACTTTTTCCTCTTTATGTCCGCTCCAGATAGAGTATACTAGCAACCCTCCTTCAAAGGACATTTTCCCTCTCAAAGAAACCAGGTCACTCAGCATAGAAGGTCTTACACACATTAAAAATTTTGCTTTTGAAACTTGTTCTTTGCTAATTCTTTTCATATGATACTCCCGGAACATCTTATACCGAAAAAAATTCAATAGATTTCGTTTTACAATAAAAAACTTTACATCCTTAAAATTTTTCGGATTGGGGATACTTTTCCCGATTGAACTGGTAATCTCTGCAAGATATAAATCCTGTAGCATCATCCTGCCCACACGCTTAGCCCCTTGGTACATGGTAACGATTCTATCAATATTCATAGATGATTGAAGCACAAAAATGGGTCCCATGGTTTTGCCAAACAAATCAACCGCTTTCTCCTCCAATTCCTGTTCTGTCATATTTTTTCTACTGCTTCTAGAAAGTGTCGTTCCTTCGGTGATAAGAACATCCACCTGGTTAGGTAGTTGCTCCATCAGCCATTGTGACTGTTTTCGGCCGTTTCCTCTGAAATCTCCCGTGTAAAGGATTTTCTCTCCACCGCTTTCAACTAAAATCATATAACTGTCAAACGCTGAATGGTCACATAGGAATGGTGTGATGATCATGTCCCCAATCTGAATTGGCAATCTATGCGTCATAAACCCTTCAACAGGGAAAGTTTTAATGCCCTTGTACCTATCTGAGGCCGTAATAATATGAAAGCTGCTTTTTCCCATATAAATGGGTATCCCCTTATGTATTTTATACGCTAGGCCAATATGATCCTTATGATAATGAGAGAGAAATACAGCATCGTACCCTTTAAAATCAAATAAACCCTTCAAGTCAAAATGATCCCCAACTTTCCCCTTCATCTCAAGTCCTGCATCCAAGATGATTTTCGTTGTCTCAGTGGCTATTTCAATAATATTTCCGCCAATCTGGTTTTCTCCGCGGTGTATTTTAATATTCAACTAAAAGCGCCTCCAGCTCTTCAGATAATACTTTTGCAAGGGGGAAATCATGATTTTTTAAAGCAATGGCTATTTTCGTTTCAATTGATTTATTCTTTGTTTCAATTTCCACGTATTCCCTATCAAAATGACTAGTATAAATCATTTTCCTGAATTTTTTCAAGCTCATTTTTCGGATCGTTTTATCTGCAATGATTAACACAAAATCCATACAATTTATGATGGAATAGAAATCATGTGAAATCATTAAAATACCACCTTTGTAGTCTTCTATGGCTTTTTCTAGGGCAATTTGTGCATATGTGTCTAAATGACTTGTCGGTTCGTCAAGCAACAAAAAATTTGCTTTACTTGCGGAGATTTTAGCCAGTTGAAGTAAGTTCTTTTCTCCACCAGAGAAAGCGCTAATTTTTTGATAAATAGCTTCTTTCTCAAATCCATAGGTTGAAATATAGGAACCGATTTCTTCAGATGTTTCAAACCCTACCTCAAAAAATTCTTCTAAGATTGTATTCGATTCATGGAGCATTTCTCCTTGAAGCTGA
>JBBRXC010000030.1:0-14307 GCA_038248745.1 Peptostreptococcales bacterium
GCTTCAAGAATTTCAAACGATGTAAACCCAGGTGTATCAAACAACATGGCACCAAAATTCGTTTCAAAAATTTCAACGTGTCTTGTTGTATGTTTCCCACGTCTTGTTTTATGGCTGATTTCCCCAACTTCTATATCTTCATTGGGCATCAGGCAATTTAGAATTGTAGATTTCCCAACGCCAGAAGGACCTGCTAATGCACTTTTTTTATCCTTCAGCAATAATTCGAGTTTTTCAAATCCGGTCTTCTCCATACAACTGACAAATACCAAAGGATATAACTCTTTGTAAATTTTTTCTATTTTTACAAGTATTTCTGGCGATGCAAGCTCTGATTTGTTCACACAAATGACCACATCTGTTCTATTACCCTCCGCCATCACAAGAAATTTATCCAATATAGTAAAATTCGGTTCCGGATCAGCTGCAGCTATTACAACAACCATACAATCCACATTGGCAATAGGCGGCCGAAGGAAAGAATTTCGTCTTGGTAAAATTTCGTTTACCACACCGTCTCCATCATCAAGTACCTGGATTTCAACAAGATCCCCCACAGTTGGAACAACACCCAGGTTTTTAAATTTGCCTCTTGCCTTGCACTGATAAACCTTATTTTCAACTTTCACATAATAAAAGCCGGCGATTCCTTTGACTATAATCCCTCGCATTACTGAATTTCTCCAGTATTAAAATTAACGTTCTTTTGAATGACGACATCATTATCAAAAATAACCGTCACTGTTCCTACACCAACTCCTGAAAGAGAGACTATCTCACTGCCGTTGTCTTTGATCCGCTGTTCACGTGAAATGATGCTATGGGTTCCGCTTTCATCATTAATGGTAACAGTCAGGTAGAATACCTGATTTGCAGCGCTGGCATAATCAATATCCAAAGCAATGGCCTTTGAGCCAGCTGGCTCTGTTCCTGTACTTACTTTCAAATTTACGGTTGTGCCAGGTTTGAGTTCTGCACCTCTCACATCCTGCTGCCAAATGACAATATCCTTGGCATATACATCGCTCATCTCATACACGATATCTCCAACTTTTAAATCTGCTGATTTTAAGACCGCTTCCGCATCAATAATATTCATTCCGATTACATCCGGTGCTGTTTGCTGAGGTCCTTCACTGACAAATATATTAATAGTTGTCCCCGGTTTCACTTCTGATCCCGCTTCCGGTGATTGTCTTATAATGATATCCTTCGGCATCTCACTTGCTTCAACTGTGGTTGACCCCTGATTAAACCCGTATTTGTCCAGTAGGAATAAAGCATCTTCCAACGACTTACCAACAAGATTTGGTACCATACCTTCTTGTGTCCCTTTGCTGATACTGACTACTACAGCTTTGCCTGCCTTTACCTTGCTGCCGCTTGTTGGAATTTGAGATACAATCTGTCCTTCATCAAAATCAGCATCAACAACCTCATCGCCTTTTTCTATGGTTAATCTGACTTCCTGAAGAGCAGCTTCTGCCTGGTCATAGGTCATTCCTGATAAGTCGGGCACTTCAATATTCTCGCTTGCTCCCATTGCGGAAATCCCAGATAATATTAATGCACTAACAGGTATTGCACAAACAAGGGCAAGCACTACTGCTGCCGCTTTGAATTTATTAAATCTAAACTTCTTTTTCGATTTTTTATCTTTTTTATTATTCAAGTCGTTCTCCTTTGCATTTTCAGCCATTGCATCAGTTGCCACGGCTGGGGCAACGGTGTTTGATTTTGGATTATTATCTGATGCGCCTACTATATTTGCAACAATATCCGCGTTTTTAAGTGCCTCAAGCATTTCATCCGCTGAGGCATACCGATTAATAGAATATTTATTTGTTGCTTTCATAATTATATTTTCAACAGCCGACGGCAATCCCTTTACCAGTTGAGAAGGCGGTAAAATTTCTTCATTTATATGCATCATCGCTACTGCCACCGGATTATCAGCATCAAAAGGAACTCTTCCAGTCACCAGTTCATATAAAACTATTCCTAAAGAGTAAATGTCTGATTTTTCATCAACATAACCCCCTCTAGCCTGCTCTGGCGAGAAATAATGGACGGAGCCCATAATTGTATTTGAATGGCCGACTATTGTGGCTGAATCCACCGCTTTTGCTATGCCAAAATCAGTAATCTTTGCAACGCCATCCTCGGTAATCAATATATTATGCGGCTTCACGTCTCTATGGATGATATGGTTTTTATGCGCCAAACTTAAAGCTGATGCCATTTGTTTTCCAATTTCAAGAGCTCTTCTATAGTCCATTGGCCCGTCTTCTTTGATAATCTCGCTTAAAACTCTGCCTTCAATCAATTCCATAACGATATAATAAATATTCCCCTCTCTTCCCACATCAAATACATTGACGATGTTGGGATGGGACAGGCTGGCTGCAGCCTGAGACTCTTTTCTAAAACTTTCAATAATTTTTAAATCCTTTGTAAAATCCGGCTTCAATATTTTAATTGCAACAAAACGATTTAGCAACCTACATTTAGCCTTATATACGACGGCCATTCCACCGTCCCCTATTTTCTCAAGTAATTCATACCTACCCGCAAGTAATCTGCTACTCATATTTCCCCCTCATATTCCAAACAAATTACAGTAATATTATCACTGCCACCCTTTAAATTAGCAATAGAAACCAATCTATCGCAAAGTCTTTGCATGTCTTTTTCTTCTTTCACTATATCTTCTATTGTATGATCTTCAACTTCCCCATGTAAGCCATCTGTACTCAATATGACAATATCACCTTTTTCAAGGTTCATTGAAAAAAAATCAATCTCTATTTTCGGCTCTGCCCCCAAAGCTCTTGTTATAATATTTTTTTTAGGATGTCGTCGTCCTTCTTCTTTGGTAATGGTACCCTTCTTAATTAATGTGTTAACAAAAGAATGATCCTCTGTAATCTGTGATAATTTCCCCCGATGAAAAGAATAGGCTCTGCTGTCTCCAATATTAAATATCAAGCATTTGTCATTAAATATATATACAAGGACCAAAGTAGTGGCCATCCCTTGATTAATATCTTCGGCACTTGCCTTTTCAAGCAAATCTTGATTTGCTTTTACAATTGCTTCTATAAAATAGTCTTTTAATATTTTTTCATCCCAATTATCTTTAATTGGATTTTCCACCATATGCTTGGAGATGAATTCAACTGAGGTTCTACTAGCAACTTCCCCGGAATTATTACCACCGACACCATCTGCTACCATATAAACTTTTTGGGCTTCTAATATATAATAAGCATCTTCGTTTTTTTCCCTTTTGATACCTATATTTGTACTGCATCCAACTTTTATCATGTGTCTCCTAAATTAGATCTTCGACTTTTTTCATTTTGCATATATAAAATCCATCTGTATTATTGATATTTGGCAACAATTGTATTGCTTCTATTTTTTCAAATTGCGGGTTTTTTCTTAAAAAATCACTTACAACTCTTTGATTCTCATAAGGGTTGATGGTACAGGTGCTGTAAAGCAATATGCCACCAGGTTTTACATAGGTTGATGCTGCGGACAGAATCTCTATTTGTTTTCTAGGCAAACTGTCCATTTCGCTGGATTTCTTTTTATACTTAATTTCTGGCTTTCTTCTGATGACGCCTAACCCTGAGCAAGGAGCATCTACGATGACTCGATCCGCTTTTTCAGCAAGTGTCGAATCCTCTCTTGTCGCATCCCATGTTCTGATATCTATAATATTCAAGCCAAGTCTTTCAGCTTCTGATAAGACAATACTTAATTTGCGTTTATAGATGTCCTGAGCCAATACCCTGCCGCTGTTTCCCATTTTTTCAGCTATTGCAAGGGTTTTACCACCAGGTGCAGCACAAACATCAATGATGAATTCCCCTGGTTGAGGATCTAACTTAGAAATGGCAATCATAGAGCTTTCATCCTGGATGGAATAAAGTCCACTTTTATACAACTTCCCATCAAGAAGTCTGCTTCCTTTCACCTTTAATCCATTTTCACAAAGCTTACTGTCCTCCACTTCAATATCCTTTAACCTTAATCTCTTGGTCAGATTATCTCTTGATATTTTAAGCGTATTTACCCGAACAATCAATTCCGGCGTTTTATTGCCGGCCGCAAGCATTTCTTCCACAAAATCAGTGTTGAATTGGTCCATCCATAGTTCTATAATCCAAGGTTCATAAGAATATTTTACTGATAAATATTTGATTTCATCTTCAGTTCGATCTGGAAGTTTCGCTTCATAGGGATTTTTAATATAGGATCTTAAAACACCATTTATAAATCCTTCTCTTCCTCTAGAAAACTTCTTCGCTAAATTTACGCTTTCATTGACGGCTGCATACTCTGGAACTGAATCCATATAACCAATTTGATAGATCCCCATTCTAAGTATAATCAAATCGCTCTGCTTAATCTTTTCAAGGCCGTTTGTTACAAAATGATCTAGTATATGATCAATCAACAGTTTGTTTTCAAGCACGCCATATACCAATTCTCTTACAAAAGACTGAGAATCCGGCTTCCCACAGATAATGTGGTGGTTCAATGAGATATTCGAATAAGATTTTTTTAATTCAACATCCATCAACGTATAATAGGCAGTTTTTCTATTTGCATCCATACTTAATTGCGCCCCCTAATGATTAATATCCTTAACAGATTTGCTACAGCTACGGCTAATGCTGCAACATAAGTCATCGCTGCTGCAGAAAGTACTTTTTTTGAACTTGTTTTTTCCTCTTCATGTATTATTTCCAGACGCAACAACTCTTCAACCGCCAGTTTGCTGGCATTAAATTCAACAGGAAGAGTAATTGCATGAAAGATCACAACACCCACAAATAACAAAATCCCTATGTTAAACAGCAAATTTCCTTGAGAGTAATATCCTGCACTGGTGATTACAATACCAATAATCAGCAGTGGCCACGATAAATTTGACGCTATAGAGGCAACTGGCGCTATCGAATTTCTGATTTTTAATGGAGAATATTCTTTATTATCCTGTATGGCATGCCCGGATTCATGGGCTGCGATACTTACGGATGCGATTGATGCGTCATTATATACATTTTGAGAAAGCCTCATAATTTTTTTTCTTGGATCGTAGTGATCTGTCAGCTTGCCTTGCGTTATTTCAATAGGAACATTTTCAAGCCCATTGCTATCTAAAATTCTTCTCGCTGCCTGTGCTCCTGTTATGCCATTTCTATTTCGTACTCCTGCATATCTTTTATAAGCTGACTGCACTTTAGACTGTGCGAAAAAAGCAAATATCATTGCAGGGATCAGTATGATAAAAGTTGGATCAAACATACCAAAATACATATTCATTCTCCTTCCATGTACCCCTTTATTTTACCCTAATTTGGTCAATAATTCAATATGATGGCCTTTAATAAACTCTTCGACAGACATTCTTCTTTTATTGGGGACCTGGATTTCCGTAATCAGAAGGGTTCCTCCACCTGCGGATACTTGAATTCCTTCTTTTGAAACATCGGTTATGGTTCCTGCTGCCTTTGAATTTTTCTGATCAAGGACCTCCACATCAAATATTTTCAAGGGTTCCCCTTTGTAAATTGTAGTTGTCCCAGGAGAAGGATTTAACCCTCTTACCAGTCTTTCAATGGATACTATATCTTTTGAAAAATCGATCAATCCATCTTTTTTAAAAAGCATCGGGGCATAGGTCGCTTTTGCGTCATCCTGTTTAATCGGTTTAATCCTTTCTTCTTCAATGTCTTCCAAACAATCCATCAGAAGCCTTGCACCCATCAATGAGAGTTCATCATGTAGCTGGGAAAATGTCTTTTTTCCAATATCCGTAGCTGCCATAGCAAGCATATCACCTGTATCAAGTCCTTCCGCCATTTTCATTAGGGTAATGCCCGTCTGTTGTTCCCCATCAATGATGGCTCTTTGTATTGGCGCTGCTCCTCTGTATTTTGGTAGAAGAGAACCATGTATATTGATGCAGCTAAGTCTAGGAATCATCAAAACCTCTTTTGGCAATAGCTGTCCGTAGGCAACTACAACAATCAAATCAGGTTTATATTTATTCAGTAAATTAATAACATCCTGATTGCCCCTGATTTTTTCCGGCTGAACAATCGGGATATTTAATTCGATAGCTTTTTCTTTTACTGCTGTAAATTGAATTTTTTTACCCCTATCCTTTGCTTTATCAGGCTGTGTGAATACATACCCCACTTCGTGATTGCTCTTTGCAAGAAGCTCCAGTGTGGGTACTGCAAAGACAGGCGTGCCCATGAAAACTATTTTCATTCGTCTTCCCCAGCTTTTCTTAAATCAGTTGCCTTGTCAATAAACAAGACGCCCTCTAGATGATCAAACTCATGGCATATGGCAACAGCCTTCAAATCTGTGGCTTCACAGATTAGTTCTTTCCCATATCTGTCCAACCCTTTCACTTTAACTCTTTCAGGTCTCTCCACTTTTCCAAAAATACCCGGCACACTCAAACAACCTTCTTCCCCTATGAAAAAGCCTTCCATCTCTATTATTTCTGGATTGATGATTTCAAAAACATCTCCCTCATCAACTTCAACGATAAACATTCTTCTTAGGATTCCCACCTGTGGCGCTGCCAATCCAATGCCATCATTCCCACGCATGGTCTCCAGCATATCATCAAGAATCATTCTTATTCGATCATCAATTTCTGTCACTTCTCTGCTTCTTTTCCGTAATGCATTGTCGCCCTCAACCATAATATTTCTTAATCCCATTTATTACATCCTTCCTAATACAGACCAACCATTACATTAAACTATATGGATTAATGTCTATTCCAATAGTGTACTCTTTTTTAATTTTTTCAAGTTCATTGATATACTCTTTTCTACTGCCTCTTTTTGCCTTCATGATAATATGATAACGGAATAATTTTCCATGTTTATTGATGATTGCCTGATGCGGTTTGAAAAGGGTATAGTTGTTTTTCTTGCCCATATTTTTCACAAGCCTGTCATAAATCAGACCGGCAATCTTCAAGCCTTCTTTTTCATTTTCATTATTGACTATTATTTGAATGATATCTACATAGGGGGGATATCCAATCCCATGACGAATTGTTTTCTCCATTTGATAAAATCCTTCGTAATCCTGGTTTGCCCCATGTATAATGGCATAATGTTCTGGATTATAGGTTTGTATGACTACCTTGCCTTCTGAATCCCCTCTACCTGTTCTGCCTGCTGCCTGTGTGATTAATTGAAAAGCTCGTTCCGCAGATTTAAAATCAGGAATATTCAACGCAACATCCGCCGCAATGATGCCAACCAACCCCACATTATGAAAATCAAGACCTTTGGCAACTATTTGAGTCCCTACTAATATTTTTGTTTTATTTTTTCTGAAATCGTTTAAAATCTTATCCAAACTTCCCTTTTGTTTCATTGTATCAAAATCCAATCTTGAAACAGGATATTCGGAGAAAATTTCCTGCACATACTCCTCCACTTTTTCAGTTCCTGTGCCAAAATGTTTTATGTATTTTCCCTGACAATTTGGGCATACTTTAGGAAGCTCTTTCTTATATCCACAGTAATGGCATAACACTTCGCCTTTGTCTTTGTGGTACGTCATGGAAATCCCGCATTCAGGGCATTTCATCACATAACCGCATTCCCGACAGGAAACAAAAGTGGAATAACCTCTTCTATTTAAAAAAAGTATGATCTGCTTCCCTTCCTCCAGAACTTCTTTCATTTCCTGATAAAGCCTTCTGCTCAGAATAGAAGTGTTTCCGTTTTTTAATTCTTCCCGCATATCAACAACTTCAACCTTTGGCAATCGGTTTTTATTGTATCTTTCCTTTAATGAAAGCTTTTCATAAATCTTTTCTTCAGCCCTGATAGCTGAAACAATAGATGGTGTTGCGCTCCCAAGAATGATAGTGCTTTGATGCAGTTTCCCTCTTTTCAAAGCGACTTCAACCGTATCGTATTTCGGGCTCATATCTGATTTATAAGTGGCTTCATGCTCTTCATCGAGAATAATCACACCAATATTTTCTAGTGGCGCAAATATGGCTGATCGTGCTCCGATGACAATTTTAACCTTGCCTTCTCTGATTCTAATCCATTCATCAAATCTTTCACCCAGAGAAAGTTTGCTATGTAGTACGGCAATATTTTCTGCGCCGAACCTGCCAATAAATCTTTCGATGATTTGCTTTGTAAGCGAAATCTCAGGTACAAGCATAATGGCATTTTGATGATCCGCAATTGCCTTGGCAATTGTTTGCATGTATACCTCTGTCTTACCGCTACTGGTCACCCCATGGAGAAGGAATATCTGTTGCTTGCCTTTTCCCAAAGTAGAAAAAATACGAGATAACACATCTTTTTGCTCATCGGTAAGAGAAGTGATGAGCATTTCCTCCCCAATTGTATCTTTATGAGGATTTCGGTCTTTTCCTCGCTTTGATTTTGTCCCTGAAGGCGTAAAACAGTTGATGGCTTCTATATATCGACAAAGATATCGCTGTTTCATCCATACACAAGTTTCAATCATTTCCTGATTTAAGTATATTTCCGAATCAATAGCCGCCACATATTTAAGTCCCTTTACCTCTTTTTCAAGCTGGTCCATTATTTCAAATACATATGCAGCCTTCTCTTTGTTACCGCGATTAAACGGTACAAATATTTTTTGCCCGATCATCACGTCGTCAAACTCACAACCATAGGTATAGAGCCTGTCGGTGTTATCGTTATTATTATCAATAGCTACATTTACATATTTCATTGTTTTCCTAACTATAATAAGTGAATATTATTCGCCTTACATTCATCAATCATCTCTTCCGGCCAAACAGAAACCTGGACTTCTCCTATATGGGCTTTTCTTAAAAAGAACATACACAATCTGCTTTGGCCAATTCCTCCACCAATTGAATATGGAAGTTCCTTATTCAGAATTGCCTTATGGAAAGGCATTCCCACTCTGTCCTCGGCGCCGGCAAGTTTTAATTGTTTTGCCATGGCTTCCTCATCAACACGAACACCCATGGAGGATATTTCAAAGGAACAGCCTAACGTCTCATTCCAAAGAACGATGTCACCATTGATTTCCCAGTCATCGTAATCTGGCGCTCTGCCATCATGTCTTTTCCCTGACTTTAGTAACCCACCGATTTTTTTGATAAAGACAGCCTTTTTTTCTTCAGTAATGGCATCTTCTCTTTGTTTTGGTGTTAAGTCTGGATATAGATCTTCTAGTTCCTGGGTTGTAACGAAAAATATTTCATTAGGAAGTTCTGTCTGAATCTCTCTATAAAGCCTGTTTACATAATCCCCCAGATTTTTTAGTGAATTGTAAATGGTTATAACCGTTTGCTCTAGATATTCTTCGGTTCTGTCTTGTTTCAAAATAACTTTTTCCCAGTCCCACTGGTCAACATAAACAGAATGAAGGTTATCAAAGTCCTCATCTCTTCTAATTGCATTCATATCCGTATAGATGCCATTCCCAGGCTCAATGCTATATTTCCCAAGCGCCATTCTCTTCCATTTTGCCAAGGACTGAACAACCTCAACGACTTGCTCGTTCATATCCTTTAAGGTGAAACTAACTGTTCTTTCAGTGCCATTTAAATTATCATTCAGCCCGCTTTCAGGTATTACGAAAAGGGGTGCTGTCACTCGCCTTAAATTCAAACCATAAGCCAACTCCTGCTGAAAAAAGTCTTTTACTTTTTTAATCGCCCGTTGACTTTCCATTTGATCAATAACTGATGTGTAATTTTCCGGAATAATTAACTTTGTCATTCTTTTATCTCCTCTTTTTTTGAATAATCGCAGCCACAAAACTGCTGCCTGTATAATCCATACTCTTTTGACATCTCTATGCTTCTTTGATAGCCGGCTTTTTTCTTAAAATCTTCAGCTAAATAACTCAACCCATACTTCATTGCCAGGTCCAAACCAATTTTATTGATTATCGCGAAATTTTTGTGTGGGCTGACCGTAAGTGTCGTTCCAAAAATATCATTACCCCATATTTTTGCAGTTTCCGCTGTTTTTTCAAGCCTGAATCTAAAGCATTCAATACAACGGAGACCACCTTCCGGTTCGCTTTCTAAACCACAGCTTAATTTTCTGAATATTTGACGGTCGTAAGGACCTTCTAAAAAAGATATCACATCTATTTTATCGATCGTCTGGTTGTAACTTTCAATAAACTTGAGTTGTGTCTCTTTTCTTTTCAAATATTCTTCTTCATCCGTAATATTTGGGTTGTAGAAGAAAACTGTTATTTTATATTCTCTGATTAACCTTTCAATCACTGATGTGCTGCAAGGCCCGCAACAGCTGTGTAATAACAGTGAAGGCTTTTCAACTTTAGTCTCCTTAGAATCTCTTTCTTGGAAAAAATTATATTTATTATATTCTTCTCCTAAATCCAACCCATTCGAAGGCTTGAATTTCTTGTATTCTACCAAAAATGACTCCCCCTTTTGAAAGTTGCTATTCACAATTTGCTTAAAATATTATATCATATAATTACTGTGTTGCAAACAATAGAAGGCTTAATAATTAAAGAAAAGGGGTATATTTTGCAGAATCAATTCAATGCCATTGGGGCATATTTAAAACAGGAATTCGGTTGTAAAGTGGTGAAATTATCCATTGATGGCGGTTTTACCTGTCCCAACAGGGACGGCACTTTATCCACGGGCGGCTGTATTTTTTGCTCAGCTGAAGGAAGTGGTGAGCTTGCAAGCAATATTCCGGATCAAATCAAACTGTTATCAGGCAAATGGCCAAATTCTAAGTATATAGTCTACTTTCAGAATCATACAAACACCTATGCTCCCGTAACCGAATTGAGGGAAAAATACTATGCTGCCCTTGAATACCCTGGAGTTGTTGGGATTGCCATCGCAACAAGGCCAGATTGTTTATCAGACGATGTTTTGGCGTTGCTAGATGAGCTGAATAAAAAAACCTTTTTATGGGTGGAACTTGGGCTTCAGACAATTCATGAGGACACTGCCAAACTGATCAATCGATGCTATCCTTTAAAGACTTTTGATGATGCAATGGACAAACTGACGAGTCTAAACATTAAAACAGTCATACACTTGATTTTAGGTCTTCCCGGCGAAGATAAAGAGGCCATGCTAGCCTCCGTCCGTTATGTTTGCGCAAAAAATATTTTCGGGATAAAATTGCACATGCTAAATCTGGTAAAAGGTTCCTCTATGGAAAAACTGTATCCCGACTATGTCTCTTTTGAAACGATAGATGACTATATAAAACTGGCAGCCGAAGCCATCCGACTAATCCCTCCCAACGTCACAATTCACAGAATAACCGGCGATGTACCGAGGAAGATTCTCATCTCCCCAACGTGGAGTTATGAAAAACTACGAATTCTAAATGGCATTAACAAGGAACTAAGCCCATTATAAGCATCCGACTTTGGGCTTCGTTTTCTGAGAGCCCTTGCAATCAGTCATTCCCAAAAAATGTTATCCACAGGCTAGCTGTGGATAAGCCACTCAACACCTTTTATTGTAACATTTAAAAAAGAGCCTGCCAAAATGTAATTGAAATGTCCTTAACACAAGGGCCATTTAGTCACATTTATTGCACGCTCTTTCTATAATCTCAAAACTTATCCACAGCCGAGATTTCAACAAATCCACCAATTGCAAGGGTTATTTTTTCACAAACCCAATATGGTCTGCTTATAATGGGCTTGCTTGGTCGGTGGTCCTTCCGTCATTATAATGCTTCCTACAAAGGGATACATACATATCATTTCCACCAACCACGATCTGTTCCCCTTGCTTAACAAACTTGCCGTCTAGAATTCTTGCAACCATGGTTGCTTTTCTGCCACACCAGCAAATTGTTTTGATCTCTTCAATTTTATCTGCATAGACCAGCATATAATAGGACCCTTCAAAAAGTTCATTTTTAAAATCATTTTTCAAGCCGTATGCAAGAACCGGGACATCACAGCTGTCAACAATTTCAACCAGCTGTTGCACATGCTGTTTACTTAAAAATTGGCATTCATCGACCAAGACGCAGTCAATTTTTTTTCTTTTATTTTCCTTCAGAAATATTTCCAAAATATTTGTCTCTGGCGCCACTATAGTCGCTTCTCGTTGAATGCCGATTCTGGAAGATATAATGCCGGCACCATACCTGTCATCGACGCTTGGCACCAATGCCAATACTCTTTTCCCTCGTTCTTCATAATTATAAGCAACCTTTATCAGTTCTATGGATTTACCTGCATTCATTGTACTGTATCTGTAATATAATTGTGCCACAAGTATCCCTCCTATTTTTTTAGTTTTACCATGTAATATTATTTTATAGTATCACGGTTATATTGTCAAAGCGGTTATATTGTCAAAAGTGACGATATACCATATAATTAATCTGCAAACATCTAAAAACATTATAAAATATCTAAAAACATCATCAAACGCGAGAAAACCATTGGAGGCATAGATATGAAACTTTCTTTAATTAAAGACACTGTACAAAAAGTTGCAGAAGCTATTACTGCTGCGCTGGAAATAGAGACAGAGATCGTTGACGAAAATCTGGAAATTATAGGTGGGACAGGAAGATATCATGAAAAAGTCGGCTTGTTTGAAGAAGCTGGAGATCTGGATTCCAGATACATTTACGGCAGGCTTTTAAAAACCGGATCTGAATACATTTGTATTGATCCTTATAATGATCCCATATACAATCCCCAAGAGGGTGAACTCGCCGAAATTAGCTGTCCTATTCATCTCAACAATAAGATTATAGGGTTGATTGGCCTTGTTGCCTTTACGGAGACACAGCGTTTAAAATTAATAACGCAAGAGACAAATCTTTTTCAGTTTTTAAGGATAATGGCCGATTTAATCGCAAGCAAAATTGCCATGGCCTCAATAAATGACTCGATGAAAATTACCCTGGATTCCATGCTTACCCCTATGGCCACAAGCACCAGTTTTAATAATATCATAGGGATCAGCCATGCCATCGATATGGTTAAAAATAGAGCTTTACAGGTTTCAACAAGCGATTCAACTGTTCTTATTACAGGAGAGAGCGGTACTGGCAAAGAACTTTTCGCTCGATCTATTCATCATTCAAGTACAAGAAAAGATAAAGCTTTTGTATCCATAAATTGTGGTGCCATTCCAGAAATGCTTTTAGAAAGCGAACTTTTCGGCTATGAAAAGGGCGCTTTTACAGGTGCGGACATCAGTGGAAAATTAGGCAAATTTGAAATTGCAGATCAGGGAACAATTTTTTTAGATGAAATAGGTGATATGCCTATTCATCTTCAGGTTAAGTTACTCTCCGTTATTCAAAATCGTCAAATTGACAGAATTGGTGGAACGACGCCAATAAATATAGATGTTAGAATCATTGCTGCCACCAATAAAAATTTAGAAGCGATGATTAAAACGAAGGCTTTTAGAGAGGATTTATTCTTTAGACTGAATGTCATACCCCTTCACATACCTCCTCTAAGAGAAAGGGCTGAAGATCTTGTACTGCTCATGGATTTTGCTTTACAAAAATTCGGAAGCAGATTAGGAAAATCTATATCAGGGTTTTCTAAAGAGGCAAAAGAGGCATTAGTTAAATATTCCTGGCCAGGTAATGTTCGCGAACTTGAAAATGCTGTAGAATATGCTGTCAATATGGCATCAGAAAACAACATCAAACTTTTCGACCTACCGGATAAAATGATACAAAATTCTAAGGGATCTAATCACAATGACGGTAGTTTAAAAGAAAGACTGGAAATTTATCAAAAAAATATTATTTTAGATGTTCTGGGGCATACCGGCACCACACTCACAGGGAAGAGGTCTGCGGCAGAAATATTAAAGATAAGTGAATCAACACTTTATAGGAGATTGCGAGAACTTGAAGTTGAGACTGAGACTGACACCGATACCATCTGACTATTTTGTCAAAAAATAAAAAATAACACCTCGGACTACGTCTGCAAGATGCTACTTTTTTTGTGGTGCCCAGTCTCGGAATTGAACCAAGGACACGTAGATTTTCAGTCTACTGCTCTACCGACTGAGCTAACTGGGCAAAGTGGTGGGCCATCAGGGACTTGAACCCCGGACCTGCCGGTTATGAGCCGGACGCTCTGACCAACTGAGCTAATGGCCCAAGTCATTGTTAAAAAAAAATGGTCGGGGTGGCAGGATTTGAACCCGCGGCCCACTGGTCCCAAACCAGTTGCGCTACCAAGCTGCGCTACACCCCGAAATAACATATTAAATTA
>JBBRXC010000031.1:0-14248 GCA_038248745.1 Peptostreptococcales bacterium
ACCATAAGCAAAAGCATAATCGTTGCTACGGGACGTTTTATAGCCAGACTTGAAATATTCATGGGCTTTCTCCTTATTTTGTAATATTGACTTCAACACCTTCTGTAATATATTGCTGGCCTTCAATAACAATCACTTCATCCTCTTTAAGTCCTGTTAATACTTCAACGGAGGTACCGTTATCAAGACCTGTGGTGATTTCTCTATATTTAGGAAGGTTATTTTCTATGATGACCACTAATGATTTCCCGTTTTTTACGATGACGGAATCTGAAGGAATTGAAAGAACCTGTTCTCGTTCTGCAGAAATTACTCTAACCTCAGCAAACATTCCCGCTTTCACTATATTTGTTTCATCTTTCACCAATATTTCGACAGGATAGGTTAAGGTCCCCTTGGCAGGAGCTGGAGAAAGAGCGGTAATGGTTCCTGCAAAAGTTTTGTCAGCTAAGGTGCTGATAACTATTTCCACATTATCCCCGGGTTTTACCTGGCCAACTAAATATTCTGAGATATTTGTCTTGATCACCAGGCTACTCACGTTTGCGATGGAGGCTGCAGGGGCTCCCGGCGAAGCCATTGAGCCTACAGAAACATTGAGCGAAGTAACAAAGCCGTCAATAGGTGATTTGACATTTGCATTTCCATAAGCCTCACTAGCTAATTGATAGGAGGCAAGGGCAGATTCATATTGGACTTTTGATTGCTCGAAATCTATCAGTGAAACAGCACCTTCTTTATATAAAATAGACATTCGTTCATAAGAAGTTTTAGCAAAATTATAGGACGAAGCCGTTTGATTATAGTTCGCTGAAATTTGGGCTTTATCTAGTTCAAAAAGGACGGTCCCTTTAGAAACTTGATCCCCTATTTTAACATGAACCGTAGTCACTTCGCCTGAAGCCATAGGCATGATGGAAACCTCTTCGACTGGTTCAATTCTACCGGTTATAGGAGAAGTGGCGGTTATTGAAGCAATTTTAACTTGATCAACCTTCACATTAATGACGGATGCTTCTTGAGTGGTATTGTCTGATAAAAATTGAAAAATACGAAAACCGACGATTAATAATACAATGAATGCCAGTATAACTAACACTATTTTCCTTTTATTTCTTTTATTCCCTTTCACAGATATTTTATTTCCATCAGCCGCTGACACTGCTCCAACCTGTTCCTGTGAAATAGATTGAGACTGTTCGCCAGTACTTGAATTCTTCGTTTTTTGTTCCACTTTATATTCCTCCTGTTTCATCCGACCCACTGGTCAATAAGTAATAATATAATAATCGATGGGATAAGTCAATAATATACTGACCCAAAGGTCAGATTAATTTCGACTATATTTCTCATTATTTTTGTTTTGTGATTTACTAACTGTGGTATAATCAATTTGCTGTAAATAAGCTGAATAAGATAGAGCAATAAGTTAAAGCGAAGGAATCAAACAAAGGCAAAAAAAATGGGAACAAATAAAGAGAAGCCAAGGGTAGCCAACAAAGGCAAAAAAGGGGAAAAAGCAAAATTTAATACGGAAGAGATCAATAAAATTCTTGATATTTTAGACCATACATATCCAAATGCTGAATGTGCACTTCATTTTGAGAGTATCTTTCAGCTTCTAATTGCCGTTACTCTTTCAGCGCAGACAACAGATAAAAGTGTGAACACAGTCACAAAAAATCTATTTGAAAAATATCCAAACGCAGCACAACTTAGTGAGGCTGACGTAGAAGAAGTGGAAGGTATCATCAAACGAATTGGCATGTATAAAACGAAAACAAAAAATATTATAGCAATAAGTAGAATAATAAGTAAAAACTTTGATGGAAAAGTCCCTGAAGAATATGAAGAATTAACAAAGCTTCCTGGCGTGGGGAGAAAAACGGCGAATGTTGTTTTATCGGTGGGATTTGGGGAACAAAGAATCGCAGTAGACACCCATGTTTTTAGAGTAGCAAACAGGATTGGCATAGGAAGTGGAAACGATGTATTAAGCACCGAGTTGTCGTTAATGGAAAATATTCCAAGAGAAAGATGGACACAAACGCACCACGGCTTGATATTCCATGGAAGAAACTGCTGTAATGCAAGAAAACCAAATTGTGAAGAATGCCCCATAAGTGAATATTGCCAGTCAAGCCCATTATAAGCCCATTATAAGCATCCGACATTGGGCTTCAAGCCCATTATAAGCATCCGACATTGGGCTTGGTTTTCACGGAACCTTTGCAATCACTCATTTGTGCTTTAAGCGGTAATAGGGAACCTGTGGATAACTTTTATGAGGTATGAAGTCAAACCTACAACGATCGAAAAGACATTAATCAAATATATATCGATTGAATATACGAAAGAATGAGCATGTAGAAAAATGTGTTTTTTATCACATTGATTTCCATACTCATTATATTTAAGAATTTATTCAATTGGTTCTGAGAAGAACTTATTCAATTGGTTCTGAGAAAACTTATCCACAGGACGATTTTTGCAAAACCCACCAACTGCAAGGGTTATTTTTTTCACAAACCAAATGTCGGATGCTTATAATGGGTTTGCCCCACAACACTTTTTGTATTTTTTGCCACTGCCGCATGGGCATGGATCGTTTCTGCCAGGTTCTTTTTCCTTGACGACAGTTTTGGATCGCTTATAGGAAGTGATAATTGATTCTCTTGTGTCTTCGCTTAAAATCACTTCCCATTGAGGTAATGAAAAGAGATACTCTGCATCAGCGATCAGCATGTTGTAATAAAGTTTTTCGAAGTCGATATCAAGATATATTTCAGAATCGTCATCGAAAGACTTGAAATCTTGGATATTTATAAGACTTGCATTTATACCATCAAGAAATCCCATAAAGATGATTGGATCGGCCTGGAACTCGGTAATGAGTTCTTTAAAAGTGCCACTGATTTTTTTTAAAGGATTATCAAGGATTTTTATATAAATGGCTTTTTCGGTTGAACTATATTTTTCCCAAAAATCAGGAAAAGTTTCATCCGTCTGATTGTCAATTAAGTTTTCCCATTGTTCAAATAGTGTCATAATTTACCTCCTGTAGTTTCACAATTTTTAATAGATTTTACTATTTCTAGCACATCTCCCATAATGGCACTTCCTGTAGGAAGGGGGCCAGCACCTTTTCCATAAAACATTAATTCATCCACTGCATTGCCTTTCACAAATATTGCGTTAAATTCATTATTTACACCGGCAAGGGGATGTTCGTTTGGTATAAGGACAGGTTTGACCGAGTATTCAAGTGTATTGTCTGTCATTTTTGCGGACGCAATAAGCTTGATTTTACAGCCTTTTTCTTTTGCATCATTAATTTCTTTTTTTGTAATTTTACTGATACCCAATGTTGGGATATCTTCTGGCGCAACCCTTACATTAAATACTAATGACATCAGTATAGATAGCTTGTTTGCAATATCGAGGCCTTCAACATCTGCTGTAGGATCAGCCTCAGCAAAGCCTTTTTCCTGTGCTGTCTTAAGGACGTCTTCATAATTCAGACCAAAATCTGTCATTTGAGTTAATATGTAATTTGTTGTACCATTTAATATTCCAAGAATTTCTTCAAATTGATTTGCGCCTAAAACGGTTGTTAAGGCATTAATAATCGGAATGCCCCCGCCTACGCTGGCTTCAAAACGAAATTCAACACCATTTTCCTTTGCTGTATCAACCAGTATGTCATAATTAGCGGCTACCGCCGCTTTATTAGCTGTCACTACATGTTTTTTATGTTTCATTGCTTCAAGCATGAATGAGGTGGCGGGTTCAATTCCCCCAAGCAACTCAATGACTATTGAAATTTCAGGATCCGTAAATATATCGTTTGGATTTTGGGTGAACTGATCTTTTGACACAGTTACGCCTCTGTCCCGATTGACATCCTTTTCAAGTATTTTTGTAATTTCGATGTCAACGCCTGCGTTTTTCGAAATTATCGTCTTGTTCATTTCCAGGGTTTTATAAGTGCCTGTTCCAATGTTTCCAAAGCCCATAAGACCAACCTTGACTGTATTCATAAAAATCCTCCTTAAACACTAATCTCAAAATTATATAACAAAACAGAAAATTTGTCTTTATAAAATGCGAAAAAAAATATATTATATATAAGATAGGGGGGTTAAACTATGCCAATACATATTGTTTTTGTTGAACCAGAAATACCACCGAATACGGGGAATATTGCCAGGTCTTGCGCAGCAACGGGAAGCGTGCTCCATCTAATAGAACCGTTGGGATTTTCTATCGACGAAAAAAGCGTCAGACGGGCCGGTCTTGATTACTGGCAGTTCGTAAATTTGGAAGTACATAAGAGCCTGGAGGATTTTTTGGAAAAATATGGGGATCGGAACATGTATCTTGCAACAACAAAAGGAAATAAGTTATATTCTGAAGTTTCCTATAAAGATGGGGATATGCTTCTCTTTGGTAAAGAAACGGCAGGCTTGCCGAAAGACTTTATTGAAAAAAATCAAAACAAAACAGTTAGAATCCCAATGAGTATGGATACGAGGCTTAGATCGTTAAATCTTTCAAATTCAGCAAATATTATTTTGTTTGAAGCCTTAAGGCAATTAGGCTTTCCAAACCTAAAATAAAATGGTATAATAATTGCAAGAAATTTCCCAAAAGAGGCAAAGATGAAACTTGGATATGGCTTAACAATTGAACAGTCGCAAAAGTTAGTGATGACTCCTGAATTAATTCAGGCAATACAAATTCTCCAGTTTAACACGCAGGAGCTGGAGAGTTATGTCCAAGAACAACTGCTGGCAAACCCTGTACTTGAAAACGAAAATCCCGTGGAACCAATCAAAGAAGAACGTACAGAATCTTTGGAACCAATAGAACAGAAAACGGAAAAGGCGAAAGAAGAAACTATAGAGATTGAGTGGCAGGAAAAGATTTCAGAACAAGGGTATGATGATATTAGTTATAAACAGTATGAACATAAGACTGAAAGCGCGGAATATTCATATGAACAATATACAAGCGCTGAAATCACCTTACCTGAACATCTTTTGTTTCAGCTGCAATTTGCACCTATTAAGAGGGGCTGCAAAGAAATTGGAAAATATATCATAGAATCCCTGGATGATAACGGTTATATGACACTGACCATTGAAGAAATCTCGTCTGCTTTTAAAACCACAAAGCAAAATATTGAGATTGTTTTAGCAGTAATACAAACCTTTGAGCCCTCTGGCGTAGGAGCAAGAGATTTGAAGGAGTGTTTGCTGATACAACTCAGAAACAAAGGAGTCATTAATAATGCGGTGGAGGCGGTGATCAATAACTGTCTGGAGGACATCGCTTCAAACCGTATTAATGTGATCTCAAAAGAACTGGGTTTAACGAATAAGGAAGTTCAGGATATAGGAGATTTGATTCGCAGTCTTGAGCCCAAACCAGGAAGAGAATTCGCCACACAAGCTTCCACCAGATATATTGTGCCGGATGTTTTGGTTGAAAAAATAGATGATGAGTATATTGTAACGGTCAATGAAACAAGTGCGCCGAGACTTACGATAAGCCCGTATTACCAAAGACTGATGCATGAATCAGAACAAGATCCAAATCTTGCCAGTTTTTTGTCGGGTAGATTTAATTCAGCCGTCTGGTTAATTAAAAGTATAGAACAAAGAAAGCAAACGATATATAATGTGGTGAAAGCGGTGGTTAAATACCAGAAGGACTTCTTTGATTGCGGGAGCAAACATTTAAAGACGTTGACCCTAAAGCAAATTGCTGAGGATGTTGGCATTCACGAATCTACTGTAAGCCGCTCTATCAATGGAAAGTATATGCAGACACCGAGAGGCGTCTTTGAAATAAAGTATTTTTTTAAAAGTGGTGTTGCAGATGAAAAGGGTGTTGGGATTTCATCTTCAAGTATAAAAACTTTTATAAAGGAGATTATTACAGAAGAAAATCAGGCTTCCCCGTTTAGCGATCAGGACATGGTGGCATTACTCAGTGAAAAAGGGATAGAATTGTCTAGAAGAACTGTTGCAAAATATAGAGATGAATTAAAAATACCTTCTTCTTCAAAGAGGAAGAGATATTAATAAATACCTTCTTCTTCAAAGAGGAAGAGATATTAATAAATACCTTCTTCTTCAAAGAGGAAGAGATATTAAATAAATATAGAACAATTAAATTGATAAAAGCTATTTAAAGTAAAGATAATTTAGGAGGAGAAAGAATGAGTATTAAAGTAGGAATTAATGGATTTGGGAGAATCGGAAGACTGGTTTTCAGTGCATTGACAGAACAGGGATTGCTTGGCACAAAATTTGACGTGGTTGCAGTGGTTGACATCACTACTGATGCTAAATATTTTGCTTATCAGATGAAATATGATTCAACACAAGGTAAGTTCAACGGGACACTGACAACAAAGAAAAGTTCGCCAGAATTGACAGAGGATGATATTCTCGTCGTCAACGGTCATGAAGTAAAGTGCGTCATGGCAACTAGAGAGCCTTCTCAACTTCCTTGGGGAGAATTGGGCGTTGAATATGTCATCGAGTCAACAGGATTGTTTACTGAAGCTGATAAAGCGAAGGGACATCTTGAAGCCGGCGCGAAAAAAGTCATTATTTCAGCACCTGGTAAAGGGGACCTTAAAACAATTGTTATGGGCGTTAATGAGCAGGAATATGATTCAAAACTTCACAATATAGTATCCAACGCATCGTGCACGACCAATTGTCTTGCACCTCTTGTTCATGTATTGCTGAAAGAAGGTATTGGTGTAGAAACTGGACTTATGACAACAATTCATTCTTACACAGCCACACAAAAGACTGTAGATGGACCTTCGAAAAAAGATTGGAGAGGCGGAAGAGCAGCTGCTATTAATATTATTCCTTCCACCACAGGAGCAGCAAAGGCTGTTGGAGAAGTATTGCCAGCTACCAAAGGCAAGTTGACAGGAATGTCATTTAGAGTGCCAACACCAACAGTGTCAGTAGTTGATCTAACCTTTAATGCTGCTAGAGATACTACTATTCAGGAAATAGACGAATTGCTGAAAAAAGCATCCGAAACTTATTTGAAGGGTATATTAGGGTATGGAAATGAAGAAGTTGTCTCAACGGACTTTGTCCATGATCAGAGATCATCGATTTATGATTCCCTTGCAACATTGCAGAACAATCTCCCTGGAGAAAAGAGATTTTTCAAGGTTGTTTCATGGTATGACAATGAATGGGGATATTCCAACAGAGTGGTAGACCTGTTAACTTATATGGCTGGGAAATAAGAGGTGCAATATGAGTAAGAAAACTGTGAAGGACATCGAAGTAAAAGGAAAAAGAGTCATCGTCAGATGTGATTTTAATGTGCCTTTAGATGGTGACGGACAAATAACTGATGATATTAGGATCACTTCAGCACTACCCACAATGAAGTATTTAATTGATAAAGGGGCAAAGGTAATATTAATGTCTCATATGGGCAGACCTGAAGGTGAGCCAAATATGAAATATACCTTAAAGCCTGTGGCAGACAGACTGGAAAAACTTTTAGGACAAAAAGTTCAATTTATAAGTTCTCCAGTAGTAATAGATGATCAGGTGAAGGAAACTGTCATGGCCTTGAAAAACAGCGAGGTGTTTCTACTTGAGAATCTCAGATTCCGTAAGGAAGAAACAAAAAATGATGTGGGATTTTCAAAAGAACTGGCTTCTTTGGCAGAGATATTTGTCAATGACGCTTTTGGGACAGCTCATAGAGCTCATTCATCAACGGCAGGCATTGCAGAGTTTTTACCAGCAGTATCAGGATTTCTGATCGAAAAAGAAATGAAGTTTCTTGGCGGTGCAGTAGAAAATCCAGAAAGACCATTTTTAGCCATTATGGGTGGTTCTAAGGTAGGCGATAAAATATTAGTTATTGAGAACCTTTTAAAGAAAGTGGATACATTGATTATTGGCGGAGGAATGATGTTTACCTTTTACAAAGCACAAGGCTTAGAAATCGGTAAGTCCATTTTGGATGCAGACAATGTTTCTCTTGCAGCTGAATTGCTGGAAAAAGCTGAAAAAGCTGGCGTGAAACTATTACTGCCAGTAGATCTCATCGCAGCAAAAGAATTCAGCAATAATGCCGAAAAGGGTATATATTTAAAAGAAAATATACCAGCGGATATGATGGGGATGGACATTGGACCAAAGTCTATTGAACTTTTTGAAAAAGAGATCAAGAAAGCAAAAACGATCATATGGAATGGACCGGTTGGCGTTTTTGAAATGAGCAATTTCGCCGGTGGAACCCGAGCGATTGCGGAAGCAATGGCTGATACGGATGCTGTCACGATCATCGGTGGAGGAGATTCTGCCGCCGCAGTGGAGCTGTTCAAACTGGCAGATGAAATGACTCATATTTCAACGGGTGGCGGGGCTTCTCTTGAATTTCTTGAAGGCAAAGAACTACCTGGCGTTGCAGTACTTGAAGAAAAATAAGACATTAAAATTAATGACTTTATAATACAATCGATAGAAATAAATATAAGGAGGGAAAGAATATGCGAATACCTATTATTGCAGGCAACTGGAAAATGTTTAAAACGACCAAGGAAGCAGTTGATTTTGCAGAAGAATTCAAAAAATTATACAAAGGAACAGATGTTCAGGCAGCCATATGTGCACCTTATACGCAGCTTGAAAAACTTGTTTCAGCATTTAAAGGAACAGGGATCAAAGTTGGTGCCCAAAATGTTCATTTTGAGGATCAAGGGGCTTTTACAGGAGAAATTTCTGTTGGCATGCTGAAAGAAATCGGTGTAGACTTTTGCATAGTTGGTCACTCAGAACGAAGGCAGTATTTTAACGAAACAGATGAATCTGTGAACAAGAAATTACATAAATTATTTACTGTGGATATTACGCCTATTCTTTGTGTGGGTGAGGTTCTTGAAGAAAGAGATGCCGGCAAAGAATTTGAAGTGGTAAAGAAACAGGTGGTTGCTGATCTTGCAGGATTAACAGCGGAACAGACAAGTAAGCTGGTAGTGGCTTATGAACCAGTCTGGGCAATAGGCACTGGAAGAACTGCCACACCAGAGCAGGCAAATGAAATGTGTGCTTTTATCAGAATAACTATTGAAGAACTATATAATGATGAAATTTCGGATAAGGTGATTATCCAGTATGGTGGAAGCGTAAAACCTTCCAATGCCACTGAAATTATGAATATGGAAGAAATTGACGGCGCTTTAGTTGGAGGTGCAAGTCTTGTACCTGAAGAGTTTATGGAAATAATTAATTTTTAGGAGGTAAAAATATGTCATATATCGAAGAAGTAATTGCACGTGAAGTGTTAGATTCACGAGGAAACCCAACAGTAGAAGTAGAAATTTTTCTTGAAGACGGATCAACAGGAAGAGCGATTGTCCCTTCCGGCGCATCTACAGGGATTCATGAAGCGGTTGAACTGCGAGATGGAGATCCGTCCAGATATCTTGGAAAAGGTACATTAAAAGCTGTAGATAACGTAAATTATGAAATTGCAGATGAGATCGTCGGTTATAATGTTTTTGACCAGGTTGGTTTAGATCAATTATTAATTGATCTTGATGGGACACCAAATAAGGGAAGACTTGGGGCAAATGCTATTCTTGGTGTATCCATGGCAGCAGCAGATGCAGCAGCCAATTCACTTGGATTGCCTTTGTTCCAATATTTAGGCGGAGTGAATGCAAAACTGCTTCCGGTTCCTATGATGAATATCCTGAATGGCGGATCCCATGCGGACAATACAGTAGATATTCAGGAATTTATGATTATGCCTGTGGGCGCCCCTTCCTTTAAGGAAGCGATTAGAATGGGTGCAGAAGTGTTTCACCACTTAAAGGCGGTTTTGAAATCTAAAGGTTTAAATACAGCAGTTGGGGATGAGGGTGGTTTTGCACCAAACCTGAAAACAAATGAAGAGGCCATCCAGGTAATACTTGAAGCTGTTGAAAAAAGTGGATACAAGGCTGGAACGGATATCATGCTTGCCATCGATACTGCAGCAAGTGAAATGTATGATGAGAAAACAAAGAAATACACCCTTCAGGGAGAAGGGGTAACAAAGACATCTGAAGAAATGGTTGCCTATTATGAGATGCTTGTTTCCAAATACCCAATTATATCTATTGAAGATGGATTAGCAGAAGACGATTGGGATGGTTGGAAACTTCTCACAGAAAAACTTGGAAAAAAAGTTCAGATTGTTGGAGATGACCTTTTTGTTACAAATACCAGCAGACTGGAAAGAGGCATAAAAGAAGGTATTGCAAATTCAATTCTAATAAAAGTGAACCAGATTGGGACATTAACTGAAACCTTTGACGCCATCGAAATGGCAAAAAGAGCCGGGTATACAGCAGTGGTTTCCCATAGAAGTGGGGAAACAGAAGATGTTACCATAGCCGATATTGTTGTTGGATTAAATACCGGACAGATTAAAACGGGGTCGTTATCAAGGACGGATCGAATTGCTAAATATAATCAGTTGATGAGAATAGAAGAAATTCTTGATACCTCTGCACAGTATGCAGGAAAAAGTGCTTTTTACAATTTAAAATAACGACGAATATAGCAAAAACCGCTTGATTTTCAAGTGGTTTTATGTTAGTATCTAGTAGTTAATCTTAAATGGGAGGTGTAAAGTGAAAATAATTCTTATGACAATTCTTGCAATAGCTAGTATCGTTTTGATTGGTAGCATATTAATGCAATCAGGAAACAGCGCAGGACTTTCAGGATCAATTGGCGGCGGAGCTGAACAAATTTTCGGCAAAAAGAAGAGCAAAGGCTATGAAGCAATACTGAACAAGATTTCAACAGTAGCAGCTGTTGCTTTTATTGCAATGTCACTTGCTTTAGTAACAATAGAATAAACACGTTTTAAATTAAGAAAACATTTTTTTTTCAAGGTTTTTAACGTAAGTGATAAGAGGTGTCATCGGCGCCTCTTAATGTCGTTAAAAATATAAGAGGAGGACTTATTCAATGATGATTTTAGCAATTATTGCACCCATCGTTGCCATTATTGCCCTATTGTTCGCTTATGGATTAGCGGCATGGATTGATAAGGTAGACGAAGGTACCGAGAGAATGAAGGAAATCGCCGGCTTTATTAGAGAAGGCTCAATGGCATTTTTAAGAAGAGAATATAAGACAATGGTATTTGTCGTTTTGGCATTATTTATTCTGATTGGTTTTGCTGTTGGATGGCTGACAGCTGGATTATATGTTATAGGAGCACTTTTCTCAGTACTTGCTGGTTTCTTTGGTATGAGAGTAGCAACTAAAGGAAATGTTAGAACGGCAAATGCCGCCATGGAAGGCGGAATGAATAAAGCGCTAAAAGTTGCATTTAGAAGTGGCGCAGTTATGGGCCTTTGTGTTGCAGGACTTGGTCTTTTGGGACTTGGTACGATTTTCATCATATTGGGTACCGATGCAGCTAAAGTTATCACTGGTTTTGGACTTGGTGCTTCATCCATGGCGTTGTTTGGACGTGTTGGTGGAGGTATTTATACGAAGGCAGCAGACGTTGGTGCTGACTTGGTAGGTAAAGTTGAAGCCGGTATACCGGAAGATGATCCAAGAAATCCGGCAGTTATTGCAGACAATGTTGGAGACAATGTTGGAGACGTTGCAGGTATGGGATCCGACTTATTTGAATCCTATGTGGGCGCAATCATTTCAGCAATTACCCTTGCCGTCATTATTCCAGAAATCACCCCAGGTATTGGCGCAAGCTTCGCACTTGATCCAGTATATGGTTCAGTTTTCCCTCTATTGCTTTCTGCAATTGGTCTTATCGCTTCCATTATAGGAATTATGTTTGTCAGAGGAAATGAGTTTGCAAACCCTGCTTCATCTTTAAATAGGGGAACCTATATAAGCAGTGGCATTGTAGTAATTGCTTCGTTAGTTTTAAGTAAAACATTCTTTGGTAACTTCAACTGTGCGATTGCTATTATTGCAGGTCTGCTCGTAGGAACAGCAATAGGAAAAATAACCGAAATTTACACATCAAGTGATTATAAATACGTGAAGAAAATTGCTGATCAATGTCAAACCGGCGCAGCAACAACAATCATCAGTGGGCTTGGCATTGGAATGCTTTCAACAGTATGGCCAATTATCTGCATTGCGATTGGAATCCTTGTGGCAAATGCTTTTGCTGGACTATATGGCATTGCTTTGGCAGCAGTAGGAATGCTTTCAACGACAGCGATGGTAGTAGCCGTAGATGCGTATGGACCGGTTGCTGATAATGCAGGCGGTATTGCAGAAATGGCTAAGCTTCCTAAAGAAGTTAGAAAAATAACAGACAAATTAGATTCTGTAGGGAATACTACAGCAGCAATCGGAAAAGGTTTTGCAATCGGGTCAGCGGCACTTACTGCACTTGCATTGTTTGCAACCTATTCACAGGTTGCCGGATTGAAATCCATCAGTTTACTTAGTCCTTTGGTAATTGCAGGATTATTTATTGGCGCTATGCTGCCATTCCTGTTTTCAGCACTTACAATGAATTCAGTTGGAAAAGCAGCCTTTGAAATGATTGAAGAAGTCAGAAGGCAGTTTAGAGAAGACAAGGGTATTATGGCAGGAACATCGAAGCCTGACTATGCAAGATGTGTTGATATCAGTACCAGAGCGGCACTGAAAGAAATGGTGGCTCCTGGTCTGCTTGCAATTCTTGCACCTCTTCTTGTAGGTTCAATTATGGGAACTGAAGCTTTAGGCGGTATGCTTGCTGGATCACTTTCAGCAGGAGTGCTACTTGCCATTATGATGGCAAATGCTGGCGGCGCTTGGGACAATGCAAAGAAATACATTGAAGAAGGACATTACGGCGGAAAAGGTAGCGATGCGCATATGGCCGCAGTTGTTGGAGACACAGTAGGAGATCCGTTCAAGGATACTTCCGGTCCATCAATTAATATCTTAATCAAGCTTATGACCATTGTATCAGTAGTATTTGCGCCACTCTTTGTGGCAATCGGTGGATTATTGTAGCATTGTTGTTGGATTATTGTAGGATCATAGAATGAGTACAATTTTCGGGCGAAACTAAAATTAATTTACAATTATATAAATATAAAAGGCGGATAGGTTAAACTGTCCGTTTTTTAGTGCCCACTGTTCTTGAAATTAGGCCCGCCGCTGTTTTGTAAAATTGTTGACTAGTACTAAAAATAGTATTAAGATATTATAAATATATATATGAATTAGAATCAGTAAGAAAGGATTTAATGATATGAAGCATGAATTTCCAGTAACCAGAACAACAAACCCTAAAGAAAAGCCTGACCCAAGTACATTGAAATTTGGAGAAACGTTTACAGATCATATGTTTATTATGGAATATACGGACGGTAAAGGATGGCACGATGGAAGAATTGTGCCTTATGGCCCGCTTTCAATCTCACCAGCTGCTACCTGTTTGCATTATGGACAGGAAATGTTCGAAGGATTAAAGGCTTATAAGACAAAAGAAGGAAAGATTCAGTTATTCAGACCAGACATGAACGCAAAAAGAACAAATGTGACGAATGAAAGACTTTGTATTCCGCTAATTGATGAAGAAATCTATGTGGATGCAATCAAAGCCCTCGTTAATGTGGAGAAGGATTGGATTCCTGATATTCCAGACACGTCTTTATATATTCGGCCGTTTATTTTTGGAGATTCACCGGTTCTTGGGGTAAAACCAGCAAAACATTATATTTTTGGTATTATTACATGCCCTGTTGGACCTTATTACGCAAACGGTCTTTCACCAACAAGGATTTATGTTGAAGAAGAATTTGTTCGAGCAGTAATGGGTGGAACAGGTTATGCAAAAATTGGTGGAAATTATGCGGGTGCATTAAAATCTCAAGAGAAAGCCCATGAAAAAGGATATGATCAAGCGCTTCGCCCCGTAATTTTGAAGCTTTTATAAATATGCTGATGTTCTCTATGATCTGCGACTGACCGCTGAAATCATCTATTAGACCTGGCCGGATATTATTTTCAAATTCCTTCTCCACCGCACTCAGCGATTCTCCATCCGTATTTAAATTGGGATTTGCCATGCTGTAAAAATAACGATTAACTGTTGGGTGGCATTCATAATTTTACGGCCGTGACTACAATCACCCTGGCGCAATTATATTGAATTTCCTGCTCGTTTCCAAGCATCTTCTCCCGGCTGGTTAAAAAAACAAATAATC
>JBBRXC010000032.1:0-14231 GCA_038248745.1 Peptostreptococcales bacterium
ATTTTTTCAGTTCCCAGATTAAAAACAGGATACTCCTCATGTATATCCCCTCGTTTATAATTGTATGAATGAATATCATAAACAATAGCGGACCCAAATTTTTCTTCAATTTTGCGAACCAATGCCTCTAAAACCACATAAAAGTCCTTGTAGGGGTTCATATTTTGTTTTTTTGCTTCTCTCGTTAGTTCTTTTTTCCAAACCGGTTTTCCCCAAGCTACATCATAAATCGCTTCCTCTTCTTTTCTATTAAGGTCATACATATACCTTGAATCATTGGCTATAATTCTAATAGGTAATGATTCAATAAACCCAGCGGTTAAAGGATCCTCTTCATTCCATCTTGCCTTTTTATCTAATAAGCAATTGGCACTTTGGCTTTTACTCATCTCGCTTCCATTATGGATAGCAGCACAAACAAAAGGAACATACTTTTCAATGACAACTGTAAAACCACCTTCGCTTACTGTTGCAGCGAAGAGTTCCTCCTTATTTATCCTGTCTAAAATTTCACCAATTGAGGATTTATACATTATTTACCTCATTTTTATAGGTTTCTCTGTTTGTGATGTTGTGACTTTTTTCTTTTACTAAATTGTCTTTATCTGCAACTACTTCTTCAACAAAATCTATGACATTTTTTTGAAGTTTAACCTTGTTGAACTTGTTTATGTTTACAATTCCTCCTGGACTTTGTACATTTACCTCTAACAATTTATTATTGATTAGATCTATCCCTGCAAAATAAATCCCATCTGCTTTTAATTTTTTCCCAATCTTGTTGCAAATAAATTCCTCTTCTTTTGATAACGTATATTTTTCTGCTGAGCCACCTGCATGAATATTAGATCTTATATCATCTGGTGATGGCACTCTTTTATAGGCCCCAAGGACTTTTCCATTGAGAATCATCACTCTTACATCGCCATTTTCAGCACCTTCAATATACTCTTGCAACATAACGTAATTTTTGCCTTTTTCTGTATTGATATAAAAATCAAGCAGCGAATTAAGATTTTGAGTTGCTGCTTTTTCAATGATAATAACACCACTTCCCCCATAGCCATCAACCGGTTTTAGAATCATTTTTGAATCTTCACTTTCAGCAACAATTCTTTTTAAATAGTCGATATTTTTAGACACATAAGTTTTTGGTATGTATATATTATCAGGGTCATGAAATGTTGATGTATATATTTTGTTATTTGCTTTCCTTAATCCATTAATATTATTCACAATAAATACATCATCATCAATAGAATCCAGAAAATTAAGCAATAGATTATCTAGCGGAGGATTCTTCCTTAAAAACACAACATCAAACCCCTTTAAAGGTAACATTTCTTCTTTAAATTGGACCTTATTATAAAATGTTGTCATATTCTCAGATATACTGTCAGTTTTCATAATCATTTTCATGGATCCATAGGTTTGATTATTTCTTATCGTAAGATTTCTTGTATATAAAACACCTACACTATGTTTTCTTTTGCAAGCCTCATGGATCAGTCTCAATGTTGTTTCGGTTTCAGGAACGATTGAATCCCAGCTATTTATTATAAAACAAATGTTCATATTGTTCTCGTATAATACTATTATCTTTAAATTGGATAATTCTATTATATTTTCCTTTCTTCTAATTATATATATTGTAAGCCCATTGGCTTCGTTATATTTTATTATATACTTATACAAAATGCAAATCAAATGCCAATCGTTATGGCAATCAAGATACTTTCTTCTGGTTTGATTACCTCTTTCTCTGTTAATATAAAAATTAATCTTTATAATACCATTCTCTCAGTTCATTAATACGAATAGTTATCAGTTTTTTCATTATAGATTGTGCTTCATCAGGATTTCTCTTTTCGATTGCATCTATTAGTTCAGGCATGTATATGTATGCTAGTTGATAGCCAAAATGTCTAAATACTATTTCATTGAAAGTAAGAGAAAGTTTTTTAAATGAATTGAGAACTAAAGGATATATTGAGTTTCCTGATGCACAGTATACGGCATGCTGAAATTCCATATTAAGCAGTGAAACACTCAAAACCTCTGTAGTTTCAGAGATTTTTTTATAAAGCCTACGCATAAGTATTAAATCATCATCTGTGCGATTCTGAGCAGCTAAATAAGCACATTCACAATCGTTATGTATGCGATAATCCATCAAAGAGTCAAACGTTTTTTTATCAAGTTTACCTCCATTAAAATTCATTATTGACAAAAGCGTATCCAAATATCCATTTCGAATGTAATCTCCAACAAAAACACCTTTTCTCGGTACAACTTCAACAAATCCATTCTGAGCAAGTTTAGCAAGTCCAGCATTAATAATTGTTCGGCTTACCTTCATTTTTTTTTCCATTTCTCGCTCAGTAGGCAAACGCTCTCCAATTTTCCATTCTCCGGATAATATTTTTTGTTCGATTTCTTTAATAAAAAGTTCTTTCAGGGTAGGTGCGATTATTTCTCTCAATTCCATATTTCAGCATCTCCTTTACTTGGTCTGACCAAATACCATATACGTATTATACTCGATTCACCAAAAAATATCAAGCAATTACTTATATATAGCCATTGATTATTATTGATAACTATGTTAAAATATAAACAAAGTCGTGACACGACCACAATTACGAAGAAGAATGTGGTCCATTATTATACATTGCAAATAGTTTGCAGTGAACTATTTAAAAAAGAATGGGAGTTGTAAAGATATGAGTACCTTTAAAGTTCTTGAAATTAAGAAAAGTGTGTTTGAAGATAACAATCGGCAAGCGGACATGCTAAGGGCAGAATTAAAAAAAGAGAAAACCTTCTTACTGAACGTAATGTCTTCCCCCGGTTCCGGAAAAACAACTACACTTACAAAAACAATAGATGTGTTAAAGGAGGAAATGCACATTGGCGTTATGGAAGCTGATATTGATTCCGATGTTGATGCGCAAACCATTTTAAAGACTGGCGCAAAAGTAATTCAACTTCACACAGGCGGAATGTGTCATCTTGATGCAGATATGACCAAACAGGGTTTGCTTGGGTTAGGTACAAAAGAAATGGATTTCGTAATCTTAGAAAATGTGGGCAATTTGGTATGCCCCGCTGAGTTTGACACTGGCGCATCAAAAAATGCGATGATTTTAAGTGTACCTGAGGGGGATGATAAACCACTGAAATACCCGTTGATGTTTTCCATTGTTGATGTTCTGTTAATAAACAAGATCGATGTAATAGAACATTTTGATTTTGATTTAGAGGCAGTCAGAGCTCGTGCGATAAAATTAAACCCTACTATTAAAATCATCCCTATCTCTGCCAAAACAGGTGAAGGGATTGAAGAATGGGTCGATTGGATACGTACCGAAGTAAATAAATGGAATGGCAACAAGCACCAGAATAACATAGAAATTGGGAGGAACTAGACATGGTCAATCAGAAGGTAATGGATCTTGCAAATAAGATTAGCAGAACGAAACGTGGTTCAAAATCCGAAATAAAACCAGAAGATCCGGAATATAAAATTTTGGAACCTGTTGTTACAGACGAAATGGCAGATGTGGGAATTTTTCTGGAATTGCGTAAACCGCAAAGTGCAGAAGACGTTGCTGTTTTATGTGGCAAGTCTGTGGCGGAAACAGCCAGGATTCTATGGGATCTGGCAGTTGCCGGTGTTGCTTTTGTGAATGAAGTGGATGGCGTTGACAAGTACTGGTTTGAGATTTGGGTTCCAGGACACATGGAAACAATCGTGAATCACCCCCATAAGGAATCTATTAAGAACTATCAGCAAAGTGCCGAATCTTTTGAAGCGTATGGAAGAAAAAAAGCCCTTATTACAGCAGGAATCTTTCCAGTGGGGACAGGCGCGATGCGTGTCATCCCTATTGAAACAGCCATTCAAGGCGAAACGAAGAGGGCCTCTTATGAGGAAGTTTCTAAATATCTTAACGAAAACACTGTTTTTTCAGTTTCAGATTGCTCTTGCCGCACATCAAGAGAAGCGATGGGCGAAGGCTGCGGCCATCTTAAAGAAGATATGTGTATTCAACTAGGTCATGCTGCAGAATATTACATTCGTACAGGCAGGGGCCGTAAGATCACTCGAGAAGAAGCTTTTGAAATAATTAGAAAAGCGGAAGAAAATGGGTTGATGCACCAAATCCCAAATACAGATGGCCCGGGAAAAACTCATGCTATTTGTAACTGTTGTGGTTGTTCCTGTTATGCGACGAGAATTGCAGGAATGTTCTTGAATAATGATATGGTGCGTTCAAATTATGTTTCTAAAATTGACAAAGATAAATGCGTAGCTTGCGGAGAATGTGTTGCAGTTTGCCCTGTAAACGCATTAAAATTAGGGCAAAAGTTATGTACGATCACACCAATTGTAGAGGAAATCAGAAAAGATTTTGCTACCGATACCGAGTGGGGTGCAGACAAATGGAATGTAGATCATCGTACGAATAGAGAAAACGTTGTTGAAACTGGAACAAGTCCTTGTAAAACAGAGTGCCCTGCTCATGTTTCCGTTCAAGGTTATATAAAATTAGCTTCTCAAGAGAAATATAAAGAAGCCCTCGAACTGATCAAGCGTGAAAATCCGTTTCCAGCAGTCTGTGGTCGTATTTGCCCCAGAAAATGTGAATCTGATTGCACAAGAGGCGATATTGATTCTCCTGTTGCTATTGATGAAATCAAAAAATTCATTGCCGAACAAGATTTAAATATAGAGAACCGCTACATACCAACATTACATCACAACTACGGAAAGAAAATCGCCATTATAGGCGCTGGGCCTTCTGGTCTATCTTGCGCTTACTATTTAGCTATTGACGGGTACAAGGTAACAGTATTCGAAAAACAGAAGTTGCTTGGTGGTATGTTAACACTTGGCATCCCTTCTTTTAGACTTGAAAAAGATGTCATTCATGCTGAAATAGATATATTGAGAGAATTAGGCGTTGACTTCAAAACAGGCATCGACGTTGGTAAAGACATAAGTCTTCAAGAATTAAGAAATCAAGGATATAAAGCCTTCTATATTGCAACCGGCGCACAAACCGGTAGAAAACTTGGATTAGATGGAGAAGATGCCCAAGGTGTTATGACTGGATTTGATTTTCTGCGCGAAGTAAACTTAGGGAACGACATAAAGCTTGAAGGAGATATCGTTGTAATAGGTGGTGGTAATGTTGCTATTGACGTTGCAAGAACTGCTACAAGAGTCGGCACTTCAAACGTTCAGATGCTCTGTCTTGAAAGTGAAAATGAAATGCCGGCACTTCCAGAAGAAATCGAAGAAGCTATTGCTGAAAATATCCAAATCAGCAATTCTTGGGGCCCAAAAAGAATTCTTCAAGAAAATGGACAGGTTATAGGGGTTGAATTTAAAAAATGCCTTTCTGTTTTCGATGAAAACGGAAAATTTAGCCCTACATTTGATGAAAACGAAACAAAGATCGTTCCTGCAAATAATGTTCTTATTTCCGTAGGCCAAGGAATGGACTGGGGCAACTTGCTTGAAAACAGCAACGTAAAATTAAATCCAAACAAGACAATTAAGGCGGACGCCTTTACCCTACAAACAGACGAGCCGGATATTTTCGCAGGTGGAGATGCGATGACAGGTCCTAAATTTGCTATTGATGCAATTGCCATGGGGAAAGAAGCATCCATTTCCATTCATCGTTATGTTCAACCAGGCCAGAGCTTAATGATTGGTCGTGACAGACGAGCCTATCATGCACTGGATAAAGAAAACTTAACGCTTGAAGGATATGATCTTATGCCAAGACAAGCCCCCGCCCACGTAGACATAAAGAAATCTAGAGAAACCTTTGCAGATTTAAGAAATACATTTACCGAAGACCAAATGAAGAAAGAAACTGAGCGTTGTCTTGGCTGTGGCGCTACAATCAATGATGAATTTATGTGCATCGGATGCGGCGCTTGCACCACCAGATGCAAGTTTGAGGCGATCACACTGGTGAGAAAATATGACGCAACAAGTGTCCCATTAGAGAAGCTTAAGCCGATTATTCTTAAAGCCATGGTTAAACGCAAAGGCAGAATCGCCGTTAAAAAGATTAAAAATATATTTATAAATAATTAGTAGGACAAAGCTAAATAAAAGGACAGGTGATTAATTTGCATGAACTGGGTGTCGTCTTTGAAGTGGTGAAGACTGTGGAGAAAATTGCCATGACAAATCAATTAACAAAAATTGATACATTGGTTTTACAAATCGGCGAATTATCTTCCATGATTCCAAGATATATTGAACAATGTTTTCCAGCGGCTGCTGACGGGACATTATTACAAGAGACAAAATTGATTATTGAGATCATTCCGGGCAATGTCATTTGCGACAATTGCAAGGCAATCTATAATCTCATTGAAAATGAAAAAATGTGCCCCAAATGCGGTGGAAACGGCTGGGAATTGTTAAGTGGAAAAGAATTTATGATAAAGGAAATCATCGCCTGCTAAAATAAGGCTGAGAGGAAAAATGAAGATGGGTATTTTATATGAAGCAACTAGTTTATATATTTGGGGGATTTGGATTTTTGTTGTATTAGCGTTAATGGCTTTTAATGAATTTGGCCGTTCAACAAAATGGGGAGGCATTCTACTTTTTTTAATTGTTCCTATCATATTAACTTTTGCTGTTTGGCCAACTACTGCAGCGCCGGGCAATGAATATGGTACGGGCACTTGGTTTAATTGGGTAAAAACTTATTCTGCTCTTGCGGGATGTCTTGGATTTATGGCCATTCGGTATATTCCATCCTTGGCAAAAAAGAAATGGGCTTTATGCTTTCCGGCACTTATTTTATCCCTTAATATCCTTGAAGCGGCAATTCGTGATTTTCAATGTTATTCCTATGGCGCATGGAATGGGGCCTATATCGATAATCTTTGGGTCATGTCAGGTCCGTGGAATATTATGAATGGCATTTCTGGGTTACTGAATATTATCATTATCTGTGGTTGGTTTGGCATTTTTGTATCGAAAGATAAAACAAAAGATATGATTTGGCCTGATATGATATGGGTTTATGTATTGGCTTATGACTTATGGAATTTTGCCTATACCTATAACTGCATCGCTGACCATTCTTTTTATTGTGGTTTAGCACTGCTAATCTCCTGTACGATACCAACTTTCTTTATAAAAAAAGGTGCTTGGTTGCAGCATCGTGCGCAAACACTGGCTTTGTGGATTATGTTTGTTATGACAGTACCCTCTTTTGCAGATCGACTAGCACCCGTCCCTACTACACATAATCCAACTGCATTTTTCATTGTAAGTTTGGTTTCTTTAATAGTAAACGCTGCTGTTGCAGGATATCAAATAAATAAGATCATTAAGAAAAAACTGAATCCATTGAAAGATGAAATATACATAGATACAAAAGCATATAAACAGGTCATCAAAGAAAATTCTTAATTCAACCTTAGATATGCTACTCTAATACTGGACCAATTTTCGAGAATTTCCAATCGAAAACTGGTCCAGTATTTTAATTTCATTCCAGCTATGTAAAAATACCATCTTAGAATAAATGCATGGATTTTTTTGTTAGATTCATGACATCTTTTCTTTCAATATATACAGTTTTCCCACATAAAAATAGGGGTTTTATGGTATTCCCCTAAACCTTCATTTTATTTATAATAAATTGGGATGGTCGAATCTGAAATAATAGGCAGAAATAATAGGTTGAATTCCTTGGCATGAAAAAGAAAGGAAATGTATGATTTATCGAATCGATAGATCTTACAAAGGGGAAAAAATGAAACAGATAAAAGTTGGTAGCATTCTTTTTTTAGGCGGACTTTTAGGCACTCTGACCTTATTTTTTATCGCTTCAAATAAAATAAATTCTCTACTTCTTCTGCCTTTATCAACAGGTATTCCCCCCAATCCTCTTGTACCACATGATTTAGACCTAAGTATTCTAGATTCTTTAATTAGTATGGGTTTAAAGGTGCCAGTCTTCATGTTTTTGGCGATTATGTTTCTGGGTTTTTATTTTTTATTATCTGGGTTGGAAAATAAAGCTTAAAAAGCTTTATTTTCCAGCTCTTTACTTATAGTACGTCGTAGCCTTCCTCCTCGATGGCAGCCTTGATGCTTTCCAAGTCAACTTTGCTAGAATCAAATTCAACTGCTGCTGTCTTTGATTCCAGGTCCACTACAACTCCAACAACTCCATCCAACTCTTCTACAGCCTTTGTAACTGCGTGGACACAATGAGAGCATGACATGCCCTCAACATTTAATATTGTTTTTTCCATTTTATTTTCCTCCTTTTCAGCTAGGGCCTGGTGGCGCACTTTTGGCCAAAGTGCGCCACCAGGCCCTAGCTGATAATCACGGCTTAAATCGTTTAAGCCTCAATGCATTGGTAACAACGGATACTGAGCTGAGGGACATGGCAGCTGCAGCGAATATTGGATTGAGCAGAGGACCTCCAAATATATGAAGCAATCCTGCAGCGATTGGAATACCTATAACATTATAGCCAAAGGCCCAAAAAAGATTCTGTTTAATGTTTCGAATGGTACTTTTACTCAGTTGTATAGCGGTTGCTACATCCATTAGGTCACTTCTCATCAGGACGATATCCGCCGACTCAATGGCCACGTCGGTACCTGACCCAATTGCAATTCCTATATCTGCCTGAGCAAGAGCTGGCGCATCATTGATGCCGTCCCCCACCATTGCTACTTTCTTTCCTTCTGCTTGAAGTTTTTTTACCTCATTTGCTTTATCTTGAGGCAATACCTCTGCAAGAACATGGGTAATGCCAACCTGCCTAGCAATGGCATTTGCTGTTTTTCTATTATCTCCCGTGATCATGGCCACATCAATTCCCATGGCTTGGAGCTTTTCAACGGCTTTCCTGCTGTTTTCCTTCACAACATCAGCCACTGCGATAATTCCTGACAATTCTTGGTTCATCGCCATATACATAGGCGTTTTACCCTCTTCTGCAAAACTGTCGGATTGCTCTTCCAAGACGGAAAGAGAGATATTTCTTTGCTCCATCAATTTCCGATTACCGAGCAAAACATGGATTCCATTTAATTCAACTTCAATGCCATAACCGGGGATTGCTTCGAATTGATCCAAATTGATGAAGTCAAGACCACTTTTTTCTGCTTCTTTAACGATCGCTTCACCCAACGGATGCTCCGATCCTTTTTCTGCCGAAGCTGCGATTTGAATTAGTTGATCTCTGGAAACACCGCCAACAGTTATAACATCTGTGACTTCAGGTTTTCCCTCTGTTAAGGTCCCCGTTTTATCAAAGATAATGGCATTAATTTTATGAGTGGTCTCAAGTGCTTCCCCACCCTTTATTAGAATCCCATACTCGGCGCCTTTTCCGGTTCCCACCATGATGGCCGTAGGCGTAGCCAGTCCCAGTGCACAAGGGCAGGCTATTACTAAAATAGCTATAAAAACCGTCAGAGAAAACAACAGAGATTCCCCGCTGATAAACCAGGCCAAAAATGCGACGACGGCTATGCCAAATACAATAGGAACAAAATACCCAGATACGATATCCGCCATTTGTGCGATAGGGGCCTTGGAGCCTTGGGCTTCTTCCACCAGTTTTATAATCTGGGCGAGAGCCGTATCCCCACCTACTTTTGTCGCCTTAAATTTAATCATGCCGTTTTTATTAATACTGGCGGCATAAACTTGGTCTCCTGATTTTTTGTCCACCGGCATACTTTCACCGGTAAGCATTGATTCATCAATCGACGTATTTCCTTCTAAAATTACGCCATCAACTGGAATTTTTTCTCCCGGTTTGACCAAGATGGTATGACCAATTTCAACTTCTTCGATGGGTACGACAAATTCCTGTCCATCTTTTATAACAATAGCCGTCTTCGGTGCAAGCCCCATCAGCTTTTTTATAGCTTCAGAAGTTTTACCTTTCGATACAGCTTCCAGCGTTTTGCCTAAAAGAATTAACGTAATAATCACCCCTGCTGTTTCAAAGTACAACCCTTCCACCGCAGCAAATTCTCCAATACTGATCTGATAAACCGAAAAAAGACTATAAGTTATGGCAGCCGTAGTACCCATTGCAATCAAGGAATCCATATTAGGGCTTCCGTTAAAGATCGCTTTGTAACCAACAACGTAGAACCTGTGGCCGGCAATAACAATCGGTATGGTTAATGCAAGGAGAACAAGTGCATAATTTAATGGGTATTGCATGGGATCAATACTCTTTGGCATTGGAAAATTAAGCCCCTTAATCATGGAACCCATGGCAATATACAGCAGTGGTACAGCAAATAAAGCAGATACAATAAACTTTGTCCAAAGAGTTTTAATTTCCTTTTCTTTGGATAGTTTGTCTTCGTCTACTATCTTTTTTTCTTTTATATCCTCCGCTCCGTAACCGGTTTTAGATATTTTTTCCTTGATTAGTGTGATGTCTGTTTGTGAAGGATCATAGGAGATGGTTGCCTTTTCTGTGGCCAAATTCACTGCAACTTCTGATACCCCCTCCATTTTCCCAACAACTTTCTCTATTCGGGCAGAACACGATGCACAGGTCATTCCTGTTATTTTAAGTGTTTCTTTCTTCATAATACCCCATTCCCTTCTGCTATATCTGCTGTTTTCATATGTCTTACAGCATTTTTCCTATGGTAACGATTAATTCATCAATGATTTCATCTTCCCCTGCCTGAATTTTTTCTACCAGACATCCTCTTATGTGATTTTCCAAAACTAATTTGCTCACGGAATCTAGGGCGGCCTGTGCTGCAGAAATCTGAACAAGCACATCATTGCAATAGGTGTCTTTCTCAATCATTCCTTTGATGCCGCGAACTTGTCCTTCAATCCGATTTAACCTGATAACTAGGTTTGATTTTAATTTATCTTCTCTTATAGTGATTTTATTCATTACACATTCCTCCTTCAGTTCTATTATATATTATACCCCCACTGGGTATAATATAATCAGATTGAAGGAAATTTTTATTCTGTGACGGTTATATGGCTGTTGATCATCCCCATCCAGCAGCTGAATGGAACCGTTCCACTTTCCGTCGGTGTAAATTCAATGATGTTTTTTCCCGGTTCCAATGGTTTTTCTATATTATAGGCCGGAATAAGGATGGTATTGTTGCATCCTGTAACCCGTCGATTATTTCAGCGGTAGCCTCAGACTCTTTCTCCTCACTCTGTGAAAATCCAAGGAAGGGAATGCTTAACTGATGTCCGGATAAAGACATGCCGTTGCTGAACATAAATACACCTAAAATCATCGCCAATATGGCACTTGCCGTCATCATTCTTCCAGTGAACTTCTTCGTTAAAATAGAACTCAAAGCGCCTAGACCAAACATCTGTGGAACGGTTCCTAGGCTAAAGGCCATCATTGCCAATGCACCTTTTACAGGATCTCTCGTTGAAAGTGCATAAAGTTGCATGGCCTGCAGGGATCCACAAGGCATCAGTTCATTTAAAATACCAACATAAAAAGGGCTATTGCTCTGTTTTTTCTCATTAATTGTAGCAGCAAATATTTGTGGCATTCTTGGGGTAAACCGACGAAGGGATGGAAATATATTCAACATATTCGGCCTTATAATCACCATAAATACCCCAGCGACTATTGCCACAATACCTTTTCCTGCACCATAAAGACTGAAAACTGACCCCAGCGCCCCTACAATACCACCGATGATGGTATAAGAAATGACTCTGCCGGCATTATATAATATTTCTGGTCTAAGGTTTGCGATTATTTTCTTGTCAGCAGAACTTTCAAGTTGTCCAGAAATATTCTGCCTCTTTGAAATACATTGGGAGAGGTTTATCCCACCGCACATGGCGATGCAATGAACAGATGTCAGCAAACCTATTGCAAATAGTACTCCTGTTCATTTGCACTGTTCCTATTGGATTATTCTGGATTGATAATGGTATAACCAAGTTTTTCAACTAACTTTTCAATAGATGCGAAACGAATGACACTTGAATCAAAGGTAATATTCGCAGTACTATTTGAGTAATTCACTTTTATGCTGATGATCCCCTTGGTGTTTTTAAATTCTCTTTCAATTTTATTTTGGCAATTCACACAGGTCATGCCTGCTATTTTAAATGTTCTTGTGGTTAATCCCGATCCCATCATAGATCTCCTTTCAATTGTTTAATAAATAAATTCTAATGAAAAGATATGGAGATATTGTGTAGAATCATTATTTTTATATACATTTACTGGATTCTCTCATATTGCAGAAAACCTAGTAATATGATAAAATATGTAGAAAATAGAAAGGGGTGGGCAAAATGAAAATCTCCACAAAAGGAAGATATGGCCTTGAAGCGCTGCTAGACATGGCTATCCACAGTGATGGCACCCCTATGAATATTAGAAGCATTTCAGCTCGACAGGGGATTCCGGTGAAATATTTGGAACAAATTTTTGGTACGCTGAAACGAAGCGGCATCATTCAAAGTGTCCGCGGCGCCCAAGGCGGTTATCTCCTGGCAGACGAATCACATAAGATTTCGGTTTGTCAAATTCTCAGCACACTAGAAGGGCCCTTATCCCCGGTTGCTTGTGTGGTGTGTGGGCGGAGCTCAGTCTGTACACAATATAACCTCTGCGTAACCAGAATTTTTTGGCGCAGCCTAATGGAAGAACTGATTCGGGTTACCGAAGACGTCACGTTGGCTGATTTAGTGAAAAGCTATAAAACGTTCACAAAGTTTTATTGATAGAAAGTTGTATCTCATAATCCAAAGAAAGAGGTTTTTTATGAAGGTCTCCACAAAAGGAAGATATGGACTAAGAGCAATGGTTGACCTAGCGATTCATTCGGCAGAAGGACATGTTGCTTTGCATACCATAGCCGACCGTCAAGAAGTCTCAGCGAACTACCTAGAGCAAGTCTTTTCAACTTTGCTTAAAGCAGGTCTAGTGAAAAGTATAAAAGGTGCACAAGGTGGTTATATGCTGGTCATGCCACCGTCCCAAATAACATTGGGAATGATACTACGGGCACTAGAAGGCAACATGGTAGTGGTGGATGAATCCGAAAACGATGTAGAAGACAAAAGCGTTCAACAATGTATCCACTTGATGGTTTGGGACGTAATGACAGAAACCATAAACAAAATGGTGGACCAAGTAACATTAGAGGACTTAGTGAATGAGTCCCGGAACTTGACTGGAATAGAGACCTCGGTTTATAACATTTGAAGCCACTATAATTTTTTAATCTTAAAGCATAGTAAAACGATATGTTTTGTGATGTAGGCGCACTAGCTGTGGCTTCCGGTTCCGCTGCAATCACCTACGCCATACTAAATATTGCTGGGTCAGGAGATAATATTGTTTCTGCCAGCACCTTATACGGTGGAACCTATAATCTGTTCCGTTATACATTGCCAAAACTTGGCATTGACACCATTTTTGTTGATTCGGACGAAACGGAAAACTTCAGAGCTGCCATTAATGCAAAAACGAAGGCTATTTACATTGAATCCATCGGGAATCCAGTGGCAAATTCCCCGGCCTAACGGAGCCGGATCCAAGCTATCATGGCGTGCAGTATGTGGACGCAGTAGGGCCTTTGGCCTACATTATTAAGGCAAGAGTCCAGCTGCTGAGAGATACCGGTTCATCAATCAGCCCTTTCAAGTCTTTCTTGTTCTTGCAAGGGCTTGAAACATTATCCTTGAGAGTGGAGAGGCACGTCTCCAACGCAAAAAAAATTGCCGGCTTCCTCTATCATCATCCGGCAGTCGCCTGGGTTAATTATCCAGGACTACCTGGAAACAAATATAACACGCTGGCAGAAAAATACTTTCCTAAAGGTGCTGGTTCTATTTTCACTTTTGGTATTAAAGGAGGATTGGATGCGGGAATTCTTTTTATCAATAACCTGGAAATCTTCTCCTTAGTAGCCAACGTTGCAGATGCCAAATCCCTGGTCATCCATCCAGCTAGCACCACCCATTCCCAGCTTTCCGAACAGGATCAAAAGGATGCTGGTGTCACCCCAGATCAAATTAGGCTATCCATCGGCATTGAAGATGTCGAAGACTTAATAGACGATTTAGAGCAGGCACTGCAGAAAACTATATTGGTATAAATTGTGATGGATACCCGCAAAAGAAACTTTAATTGTAATAAGAGAAAACGAAATGACTAAAATTGGAGAAAATTTAA
>JBBRXC010000033.1:0-14169 GCA_038248745.1 Peptostreptococcales bacterium
CGGTGGCATGAGAAGAAAAAAAGTATGCCAGTTCTGCGCTGATAAAACCGAAACAATAGATTACAAGGATGTGGAAAAGCTGAAGAAGTATATTACCGAAAGAGGTAAGATTCTTCCTAAGAGAATAACTGGAACTTGTGCGACGCATCAAAGAGCTGTTACAACAGCTATAAAGAGAGCAAGAATAGTTGCTTTACTACCTTACACAACTGATTAATCAAAAAATATAACAGGTGTTGAATAACGGCACCTGTTTTTTTATGCCTTTATTTAATCGTGTATATGGTGTATAATTACTATGAAAAAATGGAATTTAAGGAGGAAATGATATGTATTATATTCTTTCAGTTAATCCAGGATCGACATCAACAAAAGTTGCACTTTATGAAGACAAAAAAGTACTTTTTACAGAAAATACGGAGCATACCAGGGAAGAACTTTCCAGGTTTGAAAAAATTCAAGACCAGCTTGAGTTCAGAAAATCCATTGTTATAAAAACAGTGATAGAAAAAGGTTACAAGCTTGAGAGTATATCTGCCATTGTGGGAAGAGGAGGACTTGTTCCCGACTTAAAAACGGGGGGTTATCTGGTAAACACAAAAATGGAAGAAGTCCTTAAAAGTGACAATATCTCTGCCCATGCATCAAACCTTGGGGGATTAATAGCAAAAGCAATTGGAGATCCTCTTAAAATACCTGCCTATATTTATGATGCTGTATCATCGGGAGAACTTAGCGAAGTGGCAAAGATCACAGGGATGCCTGATATCATCAGGCAAAGCAAGTGCCACGTACTGAACAGCCGGGCTATGGCAAGGAAATATGCTGAAACCCAAGGGAAAAAATATGAAGAGATGAATTTTATTGTTGCGCACCTTGGCGGAGGAATTTCCTCAAGTGCACACAAGAACGGCCATATTATTGATTCTGTTGCAGATGATGATGGACAGTTTTCACCAGAGAGGTCGGGGAGTGTGCCTTTATTAGATGTTATTGACCTTTGCTATTCCGGGAGATACACAAAACAAGAAATGAAGCTTCTTGTCAGAGGCGAGGGAGGCTTATATGCACACCTTGGGACCAGTGACTGCCGAGTGATAGAACAAAGAATCAAGGATGGAGATCAGAGAGCGAAGCTTGTTTTTGAAGCGCAGGCTTACCAGATTGCCAAAGGAATCGGTCTTCTTTCAATCACATTGCTTGGAGAAGTGGATAATATAATATTAACAGGAGGGGTAGCAAATTCTATACTCCTGACCTCTATGATAGAAAAATACGTGAAATTTATTGCACCAGTTGTGGTACTTCCAGGAGAAAATGAAATGGAGTCTCTTGCAAATGCAGGGTTAAGACTATTAAGAGGAGAAGAGACCGCCAATGAATACTAGGAGAAAAAGATGTACTTATTAACAATAACTTTTCTAACTTTTTTATTGCCGATTATTGTAGTTTCAGCAGGCATTAAAAAGAACAACCCTCCCTATGCTGTCATACTACAAAGTTCTTTGGCTTTAGGATTTTTTCTTGTAATGCTTTTTGGTTTTGCCTGGGCAACAGGAGAACCCTTAGGTGCAGTAATTTTAAAGGATGTTGATTTAACGGTAAAAACCATTGTAGAAACGCCAAATTTATTGAAAATCGCTGGACTTGAAGGAATTGGAAAGATCGAGGCCGCAACCCTTCTGACGGAAGCTTATACAGTTGCAATAAACATGATTCCCTCCACAATGATTTGCTGGGGCTTGATATTTTCATATTTTGATTATGTGTTGATATCAAAGAGGAGTAGTAAAAGAGGCAAATCGGTTTTGATGCTCCCAGATTTTTCTGAATTTTCATTACCAAGAAGAGTTATATACGGGTGCCTTTTGATCTATGCACTTTCTTGGATGGTTGTAAGCCTGAAGATGGTATCAGAAGATGTAATGCTTTTAAATGTGCAGGCTATCATCGAGTTCGTTTTTGCCGTACAAGGGTTTGCAGTTGTCATCTTCACAACAAAACAAAAGAAAATGAATAAAGTTTTAAGATGGGCTATTTATATTACACTTTTTGTTTCTCCGTTAGGGAGAAAATTTTTAGCTCTCTTTGGATTTTTAGACTTGTTGCTGGGAATACGACAAAAACTAGAAAAAAAGTGATAATGCAGTCGTTTTATGGTATAATATGTTTTCAACAAATCTAAATTTTAGGCATAAAACAATCAAATTTGAGGAGATAAAATGGCAGAAAAAAGAATAGAAAAATTGCTGGCTGCATATGTTCCCATTCCTATGTGTATTATCAACTCAAATGGTAAGGTGACAAGAGCAAGCGGGAAAATTGATGAGGTTTTTAAATATGATGGCATAAAAGATGCTGACATTTTTGCTTTAACGGGGATTAAATTTACCGATCTCTTAAAAAGTGCCAAAGGGGAAAAGAGCCTTATACTTGATAGAAACGACAAAAAATTTAAAATTCAGGTTTCAAGTATGGGCGAAGAAGAGGATTCCTCTTTTGGACTATATTTTATTGATATTACAAATTATGAAACGTTGAAAATAAAATATAATGATGAAAAACCATGTATGGCAACAATTAATGTGGATAATTTTGATGAGTTGACGTCCAATAATTCGGACGAAATGAGATTATCAATCATTTCTAACGTTGATAAAACCATTAGACAGTGGTGTTTGAAAATAAACGCTTCTATCACAAAGCACAAAGAGCATATGTATTTTATCGTTTTTGAAAATCAGTACATGGAAAAACTTATTGAAAGTAAATTCCAAATTCTTGATAATATAAGAGAAATCGAAACAGAGGCTGATTTCCCGGTAACGCTGAGTATTGGCATTGGCGTAGGGGGCAAAACACCGGCCCAGACAGATCAATATGCCACAGATGCTTTAGATTTGGCCCTTGGAAGAGGTGGAGACCAAGCGGTGGTGAAAAAAGGCAGTAAAATTGAATATTATGGTGGCAAGATGAAAACCGTAGAGAAAGGAAATAAGGGCAAATCAAGAATAGTGGCCCATGCCCTTAGACAATTGGTTGATCAGTCGTCAAAGGTTTTAATTATGGGGCATAAATATCCAGATATGGATTCCTTCGGTTCTGCACTTGGTATTTTTAGGATTGCTACCACGAGAAACAAGGAAGCCCATATAATAATTAATGCATACAACGAAGCGCTTCAGGAAGTTTATTCCCTTGCAAGGGAAAAGGAAACCTATAGCTTTATAAATAATGAAAAAGCCCTTGCCCTTGTTGATAAGGAGACGCTGGTTGTCATTTTAGATACCCATAGACCTAGTTTGGTTGAATGCCAGGAGCTTCTCAGCGAAACCGATAGAATAGTGGTAATAGACCATCATAGAAGAGCTGAAGACAGTATTGAAAATGCAACGCTTGCATATATGGAGCCTTATGCATCATCAACATCAGAACTGGTAACTGAAATTTTACAATATACTCTTGAGAAAAAAAGTATCATCAAATTTGAAGCGGAAGCACTGCTTGCTGGAATTACAGTTGACACAAATAGATTTTCTGTAAAAACAGGGGTTAGAACTTTCGAAGCAGCTTCATGGTTAAGACGATCGGGGGCTGACACCACAAGCGTTAAACGTTATTTCCAAACGGATGTTGAATCTTTTAAACTCAGGGCGAATGCCATCGTAAATGCAAAAATTTCTAAAGAGGGAATAGCCTATTCAGTATGCGAAGGTTTTCATCCTGACATGCAGGTGATCGACGCACAGGCGGCAGATGAGCTTTTAGCAATAAAAGGAGTGAAGGCCAGCTTTGTTGCAGGAACCACGGAAATAGGGAAAACGGTAATAAGTGCAAGATCGCTTGGAGAAATAAACGTGCAAACGGTTATGGAAAAACTGGGTGGAGGAGGGCATTTGACAAATGCCGGCGCACAAGTTGAAATAACACCTGAAGAGGCACTTGCTTTTATAGAAAAAGAAATGAAGGAAAATTTATAATAGGAGGCAGAAAATATGATAATCATACTACTTAAGGATGTAAAAGGAACTGGAAAAGCAGGTGAAGTTGCAAAGGTCAGTGATGGATACGCAAGAAACCTGTTGATCCCAAAAGGCTTTGCAATGGAAGCGACAGAAGGCAATGTGAGAAATCTGGAAAAGCAGAAATCAATAGCAGAAGGGAAAAAGGCAGATGAACTTTCTAAAGCAAAAGAATTAGCTGAAAAAATAGGAAGCTTAAGTGTAAATATCAAAACCAAGTCGGGAGAAGGCGGTAAATTATTTGGATCAATCACGTCAAAAGATATCGCGGAAGCTTTAAAAGAGCAGCATAAGATTGACATAGACAAGAAAAAATTTTTAATGCCAAACCCCATCAAAACGGCAGGAGAAACCACAGTTGAGATAAAAATTTTCCATGAAGTAGTGGCCACCTTAAAGGTGGGCATTAATGTGTAATCGGAGTACGCTATGATTGAAAGAGTTCCACCTCATAATGAAGAAGCAGAGAAATCGGTATTAGGAGCAGTCATGTTAAGCAAAGATGCATTGTTTGACGTGATGGAAGAAGTAAGATCTCAAGATTTCTATAATGAACTGCATAAAGAAATTTTTGAAGCTATTTCAGAATTATTTAAAAAGAGCAGCCCTGTTGACACGCTAACCGTATCTGAGGAACTAAAAAGAAGAAAATCCTTAGAGATGATTGGTGGAAGAGCATATGTTGCGTCTCTTTCAGTTTCGGTACCATCCACATCCAATGCAAAACAGTATGCTAAAATTGTTGCAGAAAAAGCAGCACTTAGGAATCTAATTTCAAAAGCCGTGGAAATAATAGACAAAGGTTACCAAGAAAGACAGGCAGCAGAGGAAGTCCTTGATTTTGCAGAAAGAGGAATTTTTGAAATTGCGCAGCAAAGGCAAAGAAAAGATTTTTCGCCGCTTAAAGATGTGCTTTTAGAAAATATTAATATGATTGATAAAATGTCACAGTTGGAAGGAAATCTTACTGGAGTCACCTCAGGATTTATTGACTTAGATGCAAAAACTTCTGGTTTTCAAAAATCAGACCTTATCATTATCGCGGCAAGACCTGCCATGGGGAAAACGGCTTTTGCGTTGAATATAGCGCAACAGGCGGCAATAAAAGGAAATGCAAAAGTTCTGGTTTTCAGTATGGAAATGTCCAAGGAACAACTGGGGCAGAGATTGCTTTCCATGGAGTCAAGAATAGAAATACAGAAACTTAAAACGGGGGATTTAGAAAGAAAAGATTGGGACCAGATTAGTATAGCAATGGATAACCTTTCAAAAGCAAACATTTTTATTGATGATACGCCAGGAATTTCAGTGATGGAAATCAAAAATAAATGTCGGAGACTGAAAGCTGAAAAAGGGTTGGATATGGTTATTATTGACTATCTTCAACTAATGTCAATAGAGGGTAAAACGGATAATAGACAGCAGGAGATTACGGCTCTTTCAAGATATTTGAAGTTACTTGCAAGAGAAATGGACTGCCCTGTGCTTGTGCTTTCTCAACTGTCACGTGCCCCTGAGCAAAGAACTGATCACAGACCAGTGCTTTCGGACCTTAGAGAATCAGGAGCTATAGAGCAGGATGCAGATATTGTTATATTTCTTTATAGGGATGAATATTATAACCCGGAGGATACAGAAAAACCTGGCGTATGTGAAGTGATTATTTCAAAGCAAAGAAGCGGACCTACAGGTTCGGTGGATTTGACCTGGCTTGGTAAGTACACAAGATTTGTTGATAAAAGTAATTTAGGGAGGTAAAAAAATGATTGTTACTGAGGATATGAAAGTATGTGATGTTCTACAAATGAATGATAATTTAGAGAAAATTTTTATAAAATATGGCTTAAATTGCGTTGGCTGCCCAGGGGCAAATCAGGAAACAATTTTAGAAGCCGCTGAAGGGCATGGGATTGATTTAAAATTGTTACTGGAAGATATCAATAAGGCACTTATAAATTAAAGATTGGGAGAATATTTTGCATAAAAACTTTTTTAAAAAACAGATAAAAGAAGCGTTTCTATTTGATACAGAAGTGGAAAATCTTTTTATAAGCGAATATATGATTACTGCACCCGGAGATTTTGTAAAAGTTTATCTCTTTGCTTTAATGTATACGGATTTAGAGCAGGATATTACAAATGAAACGATCGGTAAGCAACTGAATCTTCAAATAGAAGAAGTCTTAAAAGCCTGGACTTATTGGGAAGGGCTTGGCATTGTAAAGAAGAATTATATAAATCCAGAAGACAAATTCAGGTATCAGATAGAGCTGTTAAATTTAAAAGAGTTGGTATACGGCAAGAATTCAAAAACAAAGCGTTCCAACCGAGCAATTACGGAAGAAACGAAAATATTGTTGGAAGATAAAGAAATTAAAGATATGTACACAACAATTGAAAAAGTTACGGGGCGTCTGCTTGGGGGCAAAGAACCTGTGGAAATCATGACATGGATTTCAGAATATGGCGCGACGCCAGAAATGGTCGTGTATGCCTATTCTTATTGTGTCAAAACCAGAAAAAAAGACAATTCTAAATATATTGGCGCTGTCGTGAAAGAATGGTCCATGAAAGGCTTACTGGATATTACAAAAATAGAAAAATATTTAGAAGAAATTGATAACAGATATTATTTGTATAAGAGGATATTAAAATCTCTAGGGTTTATGAGAAATGCTACGGAAGAAGAGCAAAGATTAATCGACAGCTGGTTTGATGAAATGGGCTTTGGTATTGATAGAATCCTGGAGGCTTGCGGGAAAACCAGCGGAATTCCAAACCCTAATATGAATTATGTGAATAAGATACTAAAAAACTGGTTTGAAGGAAATAAAAAACCAGGAGAGGGTGAAAGGAGCAAAGGATCTGGAGCACCGTCTATTTTTAAGTATTATGATGCAATTAGAGAAGAAGTAGAGAAACAGGCTTTAGATCGAAAAAACACTGTCTATAGAGAGTTCCCGAGAATTAAGGAAATAGATGAAGAACTTAGAAGCTGTGGCATGCAAATATCGAAAATGATGGTTTCAGGCTCTGCCAACGCGAAAGAGCCAATAAGAGCATTAAAGAAAAAAGCCGACATATTAGGGGAAGAAAAGTTGTTTCTGCTAACAGAAAATAACATGAAGAAGGAATATTTGGAAATAGAGTATAGGTGTACAGAGTGTAAAGACACTGGCACAAATGATATGGGGGAACGTTGCAGCTGCTTTAAGAAGCGGCTAGACGAAGTTGAAGAATGGCAAAAAAAATTAAAAGAATCAAAGCAGGAATTGAACTGAACGTAAAGCGAGGTTTGAAAGCGAATAGGATGAAATATTTGAAAACCAAGGCACTGAATGAGAAAAAGCCAGAAGTGCCGGTTTTTGAGTATGAAGAACACGAATTAAAAGAAGCGATATTCCATCAAGAAGCTTTAAGAATTAGAAATCAGATAAAGGAAGAAATAGAAAATAATATCAGCAAAAAATTATCAAGGTTTGATGAAATTGATTTTGATAAACTGTGGGAAGAGCAGAAGCCGGTAAAAGTTCATAGTGAAAGATTTGCTTCTGAGCAACGTTTGAAAAAATTAGAGCCAAAAGAATCATTAGAATCAAAAAAACCATTAGAGCCAAAAGAACCAAAAGAATCATTAGAACCAAAAAAACCAAAAGAAAAGATAGTTAAATCCAAGGCGAGAGTGTTTTTACGAGCCCTTGAGAATGCACCGGGTAGAATAAAGGCTGGAATAGAAAGAACCTTAAAAAAATATTACCGAGAACATCCAGAAAAAAGCAAGACAAGTACAATAAAAAACAATAGAATATACAGAAAATTAGTAGTCTTTAAAAGAGATTTTGTTGCTAAAGAGAAATCGGCTTCTGTGGCAATGGCAAAAATGATTGTTGGTATAGATCACAGAAATGAAGAAATGGCGGAAAAGGCAACTAAATTTGTCTCGAGGAGCAATCTCAAGTTGAGGATTGCCCGAGAATACGCAGAATTAAACAAGGCGAAATTGTTGATTAAACTTGTTTTTTTCCTTGTTATAGCCACGATTATTGCCTCCGGAGCCAGCTATGTCAGTGCTTATGAGTATTCGTACAATGGACGGGTCCTTGGTGTCGTTAAAAATCAGGAGGATGTTTTAAAGTTACTGGATGTTGTAAATGAGAAATTGACGAAAGAATATAATACAGAGGTAAAAATAGATAGGAACCTGGATATTGTGTTTGACAGAGTAATATCTGTAAATAGAGAAATAGACATTTCAGAGGAAGTCTTAAAAAAACTTACTTATATGCAGGATATGAAAGCCAACGCCTACGGAATATATATCAATGGGAACAGGGAGGTTATTATTCCCTCAAAACAAGAAGCCAATGAGATTTTGGATAGTATCAAAACCAGATATATAAGCAATTCTGGCAGCAGCGAATATGAAAGTATTGGATTTGCTGAAAACATTGAAATAAAAGAGGTTCAAACAAAACTTGGCAGAATTCAGAATTCCGAGGACGCTTTAAAGAAAATACTAACAGGAGCTGTTCAAACGAAAGTTCATATTGTTGAACCTGGGGATACTTTTTCCGGTGTCGCTAAAAAGTATGGAATAAATAGTGGCGTTTTAAGCGACTCAAATCTCGGCATTAATCCAGAGAGACTAAGCATAGGACAAGAAATTGTGCTTACACAGGCGGTACCGTTAATAACGGTACAGACAGTAGAAGTTGCCACCTATATGGAACCCATTGCCTTTGAAAAAACAACAGAAAATTCAAGTACTATGTACAAAGGCGAACAAAGTGTTAAGGTAAGAGGTATAACCGGTGAAAAAGAAGTAGTCGCAAGAATAATTAAAAACAACGGGAGGGAAGTATCTAAAACCGAATTGAAAGCCACCGTGATAGAGGAACCTGTCCAAGAAGTAATGCTTGTTGGAACCAAAGCATTACCATCCTTGCAGGGCAGCGGGACTTATATTTATCCTGTTTTAGGGGCAAGACTGACACAAAGATATTCTTCATACCACCGAGCCATAGATTTGGCACTTCCAGTAGGAAATAAAATTAGAGCATCTGATGGGGGTACAGTCATATCCGCCGGATATAGTGGCTCTTATGGTTACGTTGTAAGGATTAATCATGGTGGAAACAGAGTGACACTTTATGCTCACTGCAGTAGAATTTTAGTAAAAGCAGGGGAAAAGGTTTATCAGGGACAACATATTGCAAACTCTGGAAATACTGGACGAAGCACGGGACCTCATGTACATTTTGAAGTAATTATTAATGGAGTGCAGAAAAATCCACTGGACTATATATAAAGAGGAGAAATGGTATGGAAGCAAGAAAGATACTAATAATAGAAGATGAAAAGTCGATTTCAGACATTATCAAATTTAATCTTGTAAAAGAAGGTTTTGATGTAGACACGGCCTATGACGGGCAAGATGGATTACAAAAAGCCATCAAACAGACACCAGAATTAATTCTTCTGGATGTTATGCTTCCATTGATGGACGGCTTTGAGGTTTGCAGGCGAATTAGAGAAGTCAGCATGGTTCCCATTATTATGCTTACAGCAAAAGAGGAAGAGGTGGATAAGGTTCTCGGGCTTGAACTTGGCGCAGATGACTATATTACAAAACCCTTCGGAATGCGGGAATTAATAGCCAGAATCAAAGCAAATATCAGAAGACTAGATATAAGTGATTCGGGTAAAAATACACCTGAAAATTTACAAAATTTTGGCAATCTTACCATAGACATGAACAGATATGAAGTGCGAAAAGATGAAATAGTTTTAGACCTTACACTCAGAGAATTTGAACTGTTGAAATATCTTGCAGAAAGAGAAAATAAAGTGTTTTCAAGAGAGCAGTTGCTTGAAGAAGTATGGGGATATGAATATTATGGAGATATTCGTACTGTGGATGTAACGGTTAGAAGGTTAAGAGAAAAACTGGAAGATGATTCCAGTGACCCAAAATATGTCACAACAAAAAGAGGCGTAGGCTATTATTTTAGGAGAGCATAATTTATGAAGGTTAGTATAAGATTGACCAGCATTAGAGGTAGAATAGTACTGATTTATTGTCTGCTGGTTTTTATAGCAACGACAATCATCGGTGTTTTTATCATGAGTCAGCTGGAAGCTTATTATATTAATTCAACAAAGGACAATCTTTCTCAAGCAGTTCAAGAGGGTTCTCTTTTGGTATCTTTGGACTCGTATGAGGACATAAATAACCACAAGGCAGAAATACAGGAAAGTATAGATGCATGGAGCAAGAGTTTGCAGCAGGAGATCTTTGTTGTAAACGAAAATTTTATGATTATTGCCTCCAGCAATGAAACAAAAGGGAAAAGTGCTATTGATATATTAGACCAAGAGTTGATTCTTCAAGGTTTAGGAGGCAATTCCGCCGAGACGCTGGGATACATCGACTCGCAGGCTGTTCGTATTCCAACAATAAGCATGGTGTTCCCGGTTGGTGGTGACAAGGAAACCAGAGGAGTTCTTTACCTTAGAGCAGATTTAACCTCTGTTTACAATTCAATTGATCAGTCAAAAGAAATATTTTTAAAAGCCATGATAATTGCTCTTGCAATTACGGTAGCGCTTGGGTTTTTTATAGCAAGGAGTATTACTGAACCAATAAATAATGTGACAAAATTGGCTAAAAAAATGGCAGATGGAGATTTTAGCCAGGAGGTTTCTATAAAATCAAACGATGAAATAGGTAGGCTTGCCGAAATGTTCAATTTGTTGCGGCTTAAACTGAATGAAACACTGACAGAAATTTCAAATGAAAAAAGCAAGCTTGAAACGATTTTGAAATATATGGCGGATGGATTGATAGCTGTTGATTTGTCTGGGCACATAGTCCATGCAAATCCATCGGCAATGGCCATGCTGAAAGTTTCTAAACAAGAGATCGAAGAAAGAAACTACGATGAGATTATCAAAGAAATCAACCCAAGACTTACTTTTGGGGAGATTATCGAAAAATGCAAACTGGTGCCAGTAGAAGAAAATTTTGAGTTTAATGGGTCAAATTATGCAGTTCGTTATGATCATTTTAGAGATGAAAATGATTCTGATGTTGGAATTATACTGATTTTACAGGATATAACGCAAAGACAAAAAGTTGAAAAAATGCAAATGGATTTCGTGGCAAATGTATCTCATGAACTAAAAACACCGCTTACAACGATTAAGAGTTATACAGAAACGTTAATAGATGGGGCAGTAGAAGATCCTGCAATAGAAAAGAGTTTTTTGGAAATAATAAATATGGAAGCCGACAGAATGAATCGGCTTGTGAAGGATTTGCTTCAGCTTTCAAGACTGGATCATCAGCAGGAGAAACTGGTGAAAAAAAATTGCGATTTAACGAAGCTTATTTTAAGCGCTGTAAAAAAGGTTGAATTGACAGCAAATGGAAAGAAACAGCATTTGAATTGCCTTTTTCAGGCTGAAAAAAGGATTTCAATCATTGGAGACAAGGATAGTATTGAGCAAGTTTTATTAAATGTTTTGAGTAATGCCATTAAATACACACAAGAGGGTGGTAGAATTGATATAGATGCCATTGTGCAAGCTAAAAAAGTGACGGTGACTGTAGCGGATAATGGGATAGGAATACCAAAAGCTGAGCTGTCAAGAGTCTTTGAGCGATTCTTTAGAGTTGACAAAGCGCGTTCAAGAGCCATGGGCGGAACGGGACTTGGGCTGGCTATATCAAAACAAATTGTTGAAGAGCACGACGGACTGATTCAGCTGGAAAGTAAGGAAGGAACAGGTACAACTGTATTTATTACGTTACCACTTGGTGCCAGCAGAGGAGAAAGTAACATTGACTAAGAGTAAGATAAAAACCCAAACCAGATTATTTTACTTAGGCGCTGTGATTATTGCTTTGATTGTAATAGCTATATACGCCTATAATGTTATTGCTGTGGAAATGTATCAAAATAGGATTGAGGCTGAACACCAACAGCTTTTGGCGCAAAAGAGTAAACTTGAAGATGAATTAAAAAATGTTAGAGACCCCAAATATATAGAACAACAGGCAAGAACCCAATTAAGGATGATTTTCCCTGGAGAAATTCTCTATGTATTGCCAGAAAAACCAACAGAGAATAATGGAGATAATTAGGATGTTGAAAGAAATAATAGTGGTTGAAGGAAGAGATGACCAAGCCGCTTTAAATAGAGCTATTGAAGCCGATACAATTGCAACCCATGGATTTGGCATAAGAAAAGAAACCTGGGAGTTGATTGAAAGGGCCTACAGTGAAAGAGGACTTATTATTTTTACGGACCCTGATTTTTCGGGAGAAGAAATTAGAAAAAAACTGAATGCAAAATTCCCAAATGCAAAAAACGCTTATCTAGGAGTAGAAGAAGCGACAAAAAAAGGGAACATAGGTATTGAAAATGCATCAGTAGAAAATATAATAAAGGCACTTGACTCGGCAAGGTACACGTTAATGGATAAAAGACAAGAATTTACGCTGGAAGATTTGAGAAAATATGGTTTATCAGGGGGAGAGGGATCTGCTGAAAGAAGAACAAAGCTGGGGAAGGCTCTTGGTATCGGATACGGAAATAGCCATGCTTTTTTAAAAAAATTAAATCAATTTGGAATTTCAAGACAGGAATTTCTTAAAAGAATAGATGGAGAGTAATCAATGAAGCTTTATGCACCATCCACAATTAGAGAAATTAAGAATAAACATGACTTTAAGCTCTCTAAAAGCCTGGGACAAAATTTTCTGACGGATAAAGATATTATAGAAGAAATAATTCAGGCACCGGCAATAACAAAAAATGATCTTGTCATTGAAATTGGACCAGGAATCGGCGTCCTGACATCCGAAGCTGCTGAAAGAGCGGCAAAAGTAATTGCGATAGAAATTGACAGGAAACTGATTCCAATATTAAAAGAAACTTTAAAAGAATATGATAATGTTGAAATACTAAATCAAGATATTTTAAAGACTGATTTAAATGAATTGTTGGAACAAAATAAGGAGTATAAAGGTCAAAAGATAGAGAGTGTAAAAATTATCGGCAATCTGCCGTATTATATTACTACGCCCATTATTATGAAAATATTGGAAGATGGAGTAAAGGCTGAAAGCATAACAATAATGATGCAGAGAGAAGTTGCTGATCGACTGAAAGCGCCGCCAGGGAGTAAAACGTATGGGGCTATTTCGGTAGCCGTACAATATTATTGCACAATTACACATATTGTAAATGTGCCAAAGGAAGTATTTATTCCTCAGCCGAAAGTTGATTCCGCAGTTCTAAGACTGGATATAAGAAAAGAAAGACCGGTATTCCTAAAGGATGAAAAGGCCTTTTTCAGGTGCGTAAAATCGGGCTTTGGCCAACGCAGGAAAACCTTGTTGAATTCCCTTACAGGAGCAATGGGCGCTTCTAAAGAGGAAGTCGCGAAAGCTTTGGAAAATGCAAATATTGACAGCATAAGAAGAGCGGAGACCCTAAGTCTTGAAGAATTTGCTAAAATCGCAAATGAGTTGCAGGAGAAATAATGGAAAAAATGAAATACATATATATGAAGTACTTACATAACTCGATTGGAATCTGTGCTGGATTAGCGTTGACCTTGAATTTTATCATTGAATCTTTAAGCAGACAGTCACTCTTTGAAGGGGTGAAATTTTTTGTAAATAGCCCATTGGTATTTCTGTTTAATGCATTAATTATATTTGCTTTTTTATCCTTTTCTATTTTATTTAGAAGAAGGTTTTTTGCTTATATTTTTCTTTCGTTATTCTGGCTGGCACTTGGCATAATAAATGGGATTATTCTGAAAAACAGAATGACACCTTTTACGACAAAAGATTTAGAGGTTATTCAAGATGGTGCTTCCTTAATAACAAATTATTTGTCAACAGTACAAATCGTTTTAGTTTTAATTGGAATAGTTGCTTTATTAGTTGGCGTAATCGCCCTAGTTATTTTTGCGCCAAAACGAAAGCATCGGATTAATTATAAGAAAAATATTATTGTTTTTGTTGCAATTATGGTTGCAACCTTCGGCATGATGAATTTAGCTATTCAAACCAAGGTAGTAGGGACATACTTTAATAATTTGAATTACGCTTATAGAGACTATGGTGTTCCA
>JBBRXC010000034.1:0-14124 GCA_038248745.1 Peptostreptococcales bacterium
ATGGTGATCAGAAATGAATTGGAATCTTTCTGGAGAACAGAGCATACAAAAAGAGGCTATGAAGAAATTAAAACCCCATTGATTCTAAGTGAATCTTTATGGCATACTTCAGGGCATTGGGACCATTATCAAAACAACATGTATTTTACAAAAATAGATGAAGGCGATTATGCCATTAAACCTATGAATTGTCCAGGCGCCATGCTCGCCTACAAGAGGAAAATGTATTCCTACAGAGATTTCCCTATGAGAATAGGAGAGTTGGGACAGGTGCATAGACATGAACTTTCAGGGGCGCTTCACGGGTTGATGAGGGTAAGAACTTTCACACAGGATGATGCCCATATATTTATGTTGCCTGAACAGGTGAAGGATGAAATTATTGGCGTCATTGATTTTATTGATTATATATATAATATTTTCGGATTCAAATATCACATTGAACTTTCCACAAAACCTGAGGATGCCATGGGTACCGATGAAGAGTGGGAAATTGCCACTGCTGCATTGAAAGAAGCCATGGATGCGAAAGGGTTGCCCTATGTGATCAACGAGGGTGATGGGGCATTTTACGGTCCTAAGCTGGACTTCCATCTGGAAGACAGCATTGGAAGAACCTGGCAGTGTGGGACCATACAACTTGACTTCCAGATGCCACAACGTTTTGATTTGACTTATATCGGACCAGATGGAGAAAAACATAGACCCATTATGATTCATCGAGTAATATTTGGATCTATTGAAAGGTTTATCGGTATCTTAATTGAGCACTTTGCAGGTAAGTTCCCATTATGGATTGCGCCAGTACAGGTGAAACTGCTGACGGTAACAGAGAAATTTTCGGATTATGCCATTCAGGTGGAAAATATACTAAAAGAAGCCGGCATAAGAGTTGAAATGGATATTAGAAATGAAAAGATTGGATATAAACTGAGAGAAGCAAGAAATGAAAGAGTTTCGTATATCTGTGTCATCGGTGAAAGAGAAGCAGAAAGCAACACGTTAACCGTTAGATCCAGCAAAGAGGGGGAACTGGGAGAAATGTCAGTGGAAGCCTTTACGGCAAGTCTTTTAGAAGAAATAAAGGTAAAAAGATGTTAGGAATTAAAGATAATAAAGAGTGGAGAGATGGTGTCTATCTTTGTACAGCAAATGGCAGCTTTGAAGCGGATATATTTGAATCAAAGTTGAGGGGCGAAGGAATTCCCTGCATCAGAAAATTTAAGGGCGCATCCAATGCCATGGAAATATTTATGGGACAAAGTGTTGCTTATCCTATAGATATCTATGTGCCGGCAGAAACCCTTGAAGATGCCAAAAACATTATTGTTGCTGTGCCTTTAGAAGAGGACGATTCAGAGGAAATGAACTAGACAAGACAAAGGGTTCTTTCGTCAAACCAGTTTTGAAGAGAGCTCATTTGCACAAACATAACCACATGAAAAAGCAAACTGAATATTATAACCACCTGTATCCCCATCCACATCGAGAGCTTCACCTATGATGTAGAGATGGGGATATTTTTTTGATTCACAGCTGTTTAAATGAACTTCATCTAAGGAAACACCCCCTGAAGTACACATCGCAAGCTGATAACCGGCAGTGCCGCTGATTTTGTAAGAATCCTTGGTAAGTTTATTGACCAGTGACTGCAGCTGTTTTCCGGAGATGGAGGCTGATTTGGCAGCAGGATTTAACGACACTGTCTGGCAAATCAACTCAATGAATCTTTTTGGAAGGCTTGCATCAAATTGCTGAATATAATCATGCACAACAGTAGAAATCTGCTTGGAATTGCCAGGAACAAAGGATTTTAAATCCCTCAGAAAACGGAGGGGATCCATGGCAGGCAAATAGTTTACAATGATTTCAGTTCCTGGACTGGCATATCTGGAAATATTCAAAACTGAAGGCCCAGAAAACCCTTTATGTGTCAGAAGGAGACCCTCTTTACAAGCATGATCCTGTATTGTGACTGTCGCATTAGGGAAAGAAATGCCAGATAGACTTGCAAAGAGATAATTCTCCACAAAAATAGGGACTAGACTTGGCTTGCAAGGGGTTGTTTCTAAACCGAGACCTGCAAATATAGGGAGCATGGATCCGTCTGAACCTGTAATGGGATAGGATAAACCGCCAGTTGCCAGAATCAAATTTTTACATTTGTATATTTCTGAGGTTTGTGTCGTCAAGGTATAAACAGTTTCTGTCTCTGTGTCTTTGTTAGCGTCTGTGTATGCGTCTGTGTATACAATAGATACAACACCTTGTTCATTTCTTAGGCTGAACCCCTTTGCCCTGGATTCCGATAAAAGCAGATCTAAAACGTCTTTACTGTTCAGTGATTTTGGAAAAATTTTGCCGTCTTCCCGTTGAAAGGTTGGAATATCCTTGCTTTCCAGATAATCAATGAGTGCCTGATTGCTAAATTTATATAAGGGTTTTCGAATCTTTTGCCCATTGTCTCCATAATGGGGCATAAAGTTTTTAATTTCTCCGGAATTGGTTATATTGCATTGGCCGGAACCGGACATAAGCAGTTTCATGCCTGGGGCCTTGGCGTTGTTGAGTATTAAACCAGTTACCTTTTTTTTGAAGCTGGCAGCGGAAAACAAACCAGCTGCACCGGCGCCAACTATTATTACATCATAAATCATCATGCCTCCTGGAATTAGATTTTTTTCTGTTTTCTGCTCTTTTTCATCATGCATTTCTTCTAGTTGAGTATAACATAAAAGGAGATGCTTTCGCATCTCCTTAAAATCATTTGAAATGATTTATAATGAAATCAGGGACCTCGTTAGGATTGAAGTAAATGGTTTGTGTGATTTCATAACCATTTTCCTTAATTTTGCCTGGAATATCATAGTAGATCGTACCGTAATAATAATTGGCATAGCTTATATTTTGGCTTTTACCCATTTTCATGGCTTCTGCTATTTGATCTTTGTCGGTAATTTTGAATTCCTCTGTGGTGTATACGGTATCAGATGTATATTTATCCGGATATGACATATACTCCTCTGGTCTATATTCTCCTGGCATACCTGAGTTCATTGAATCTGGAGAGGAAATACCGATATAGGAAATCATCTCATCTGTTAAAGACAGGTTATCGACAAAACCGTTTTCGGTGAGCCATTTAATTGTGTTTGCATAGCTTTTCTTTATTACTAAATCTATTGTGTTGTCAATTATTTTTTTTGATGTGCTGTCTTCCATTTTATAAGTTAAGGCAGCAATCGCATAAGGCAATTGAAGGTTCATGGCTTCAGCATATGTTTCGTCGGCATAATCTTGATCCATCAGCATTAAAAGTATGGCAATGTCATTTTGATTTTTTATGACGATAGGGTTATCATAATTTGCCGGAATGGAAAACGTAACCGATGTAATTTTTTCGTAATTAAGATTTGCCAGTGAGTATATATTTTTAAATTCTTCTGATTCATAAATGGTTTTTAACGCTTTATTATCTCTTAAGAAATAATAATCCACCGAGTAAATGCGTTCAAGGGAAGAAAGGCTTCCAATGGAATAATCAAAACCGATGTTATACTGCATCAGTTTATCCTGGTTGGCTTCAAAATCAGCTCTGTTTTCCAAAATAGATTGATGAAGATCAGTCAATGCCTTTATATTTGAAACACTCTTTAATTCGGTATGCATCTTATATAAATCCTTGGGTGACATGTTTCTATAGGCCCCGGTATTATATTTGCCGGAGGAGTTCTGTAAAAATGAATCTTCCAGAGATGCCGTTGAAATTTTATCTACAGCGGGAACTCTTTTTTCAAAACCAGTAAAGTCATAAGCAAGGCCAACAAAGAAAATGACTGCGATCAGTGAGTATATCGCAAAACTTTTTAGGCCTTTCAAATTAAAGACTCTGGGGGTCTTCATGACAATCATTCTACCGATGATAAAGAAGATGAAAGCACCAGCCGCATACCCGGCATACGTATAAAATTGGCTGTCCTGATTGAGGGATTGAAACCAGACGCCCAGCAAAGTCATGCCAAAGAAGGCAACCAGGTAACAGATGATGGGGACCATAAACTCAAATGCCAAACTCTCTCCAGCTTTTTCAAGCTTACGTTTGCTGTACAAGAATGACGACAGGACAAAGAGAATCAGCGCATTTGCAACGTAATAGAGCTGATGCAATGGCGGAAAGTTTTCACCAATGTTGTTTAAATTAAAGGTTTCTAGAAAAGGAGAAATGCTCAAAGCGGTGGCGCTCCAATCTCCAGAAGTGTTGAAACCGTAAAGGTAGGAACCGAAGTAAAATACAAATACTGCATAAAGTGCTGGTATTAAAAAGTTAAACCCTAAGGCAGTTGCAAAATGCATGATTGGGTTTGCGGTTACTAGCCCTGCGAATACGGAGATGGCATATATGACTAAAACAATTAGTATGGATTGCCACATCCAGTCGAGAATCGCACCCCGGGTGAAAGTATCTGCTGCGCCGGCAAGAATGGATGACTCCATTCCTTGAATATTGAAGGCCGGTTTGGCGATGGCCAACATGATTAACCCATTAAGTAATATGGGTGTTACAACCATGAGTAAGCCTGAAATTAAATTGCTGTTATATAGTTTATATCTGCTGAAAGGTAAGGAATGCATCATTGTTGCCGAACTGGCTGACTGCAAATATCTGAATAGCACCACTGCGGTAAGCACCGGCATCATTAAATGTGCGGCCATGTAAAAAGGCTGCAAATTTGTCAAAGACATATTAATATAGCTTGCGACGATATTAATCTTTGAATAGGAGATGAGTATAGGAAATATGCCGGATAAAAAATATATTAAAAAGGATATGGCAGGTATTGCCCAAAAACGTCTAAAATTCTCTCTGATCAAAGGCAGAGAAATGCTAAAGTATGATTTCTGTGAGTTCATTGTTTTCTCCTCCTAATTCGTAAATAAATATTTCTTCTAATGAAAGTGGAAGAATGTCAAAAATAGCCGGTTTGCTTTCATTGATAATTTCTTCTACAACATCTTTTCGATTTCTGACGATAAGCAGATCAACTGTGCCTCTGGTTTCTTTATGTAATACGTTCAGCCCTGCATATGGGTTGTCGGGGTGTACTTTGTAGGCTATCTGGATTTTATGCACATCTGCCTTCAGTTCATCAAGGTCTCGCTCAAGGAGCATCGAGCCTTTTGATATAATGCCGATAGAATCACAAATCCCTTCAAGTTCCCTTAAGTTGTGGGAGGACACCAAAACTGTCATTTCTCTTTCTGCTACATCTTCGACGATGTATTTCCATACTAGCTTTCTTATAATAGGATCAAGTCCGTCAATTGGTTCGTCTAAGATAAGATAGTCGGGTTTTGAAGACATTGTTAAAATGAACGCTGCCTGCTTCTGCATACCCTTTGAAAACTTGGAAAGCTTCCGGGTAGGATCTAGTGAAAACTGTTTAATCATATAATCAAAGCGAATTTGATCCCATCCAGGATAGAGAGATTTATAAAACCTGGACATTTCTTTCAGGTTATAGGTTGAGAAAAAGTATAGGTCATCAGGAATGAAACCCATTTTTTCTTTTAATTTGATGTTTTCATAAACTGGCTCATCCTCAATGAGGATTTGGCCATAATCAGGTTTCAGAATACCGGTTAAATGTTTGATGATGGTAGTTTTGCCAGCACCATTTACACCGACTAAACCGTAAATTGAACCTTTTTTTACATTTAAATTCAACTCATTCAGCGCCTTGAATTCATCAAAGGACTTATCAACTCCTGTAATTTTAATCATTTCCATCCACCTCTTTCTAGCATTAAATCTTCAAGTATCTTTTGCACATCGGGAAAAGGTACCCCAAGATATAGAAGTTCTTTTATCTCGGTCCGTATTTTTTCCTTTATCGTCAATACCATTCCTTCATCAACTTTATTTTCCGTCGGGCGTAAAGCAAAGGTGCCCAGTCCGGTGACAGTATAGATATATCCTTGAAATTCCAGAGATCTATAAGCCTTTTGAATGGTGTTGGGATTTACCGTAAGCTGCTTGGATAAATCTCTAACAGAGGGCAGCTTATCTTCAGGGTTGATGACCCCTGTAATAATAAGTTCCTTTAGATTATCCACAACTTGCTCATAGATAGATTTTCTGCTTTTTAAATCTAGTTGAAACATTTATTCGTCTCCTTTCGTTATTTATAAGGCGAGTGTACCATGAGAGATAGTACAATGTCAACACCTTGTTTACATTTTTATTTTTAATGGTATAATATGAATATCTAAAAACGAAAGGATAATCAATATGGAAGAAAATAATAAAGGAATCAATGAAGAAGATATGAAAGAAAAAAATAAAGAAGATAAAAAAGAAAAGATAGAAATCAGCGAACCAAATCAGGAGGGCGTCAGAACTTATTCTGTGAATGAAAAACAGAAAACGAGGAAAACCCCTTATAAAGGCGTCATTATATTTGCAATTATTGTACTGGCCATCGTCGTGTTGGCGGTTTCTTGCAATAATCTGGCAGGAAATTTAGGGTTTAACACGATGAAATCCGGAAACCATCAGGTTGATCTGCCAGCCGCACCTTATGTTGGAACCATTTACGTGGAAGGAGCCATAGGACCTGGCACTTCTGATTATTTTGGCATCCCCACAGGTTATCAGCATGAATGGACACTGAAACAAATTGATGATTTGATTTCTGATGACAACAATAAGGGGTTGATCTTGTATGTCAATTCACCGGGTGGCGGTGTTTACGAAAGTGATGAATTATATCTGAAGGTGAAAGAGTACCAGGAAACAACCAAAAGACCAGTCTATGCCTACTTTGGATCAATAGCAGCGTCAGGAGGATATTATGTTTCTGCATCTGCCGATAAAATAGTTGCCAATAGAAATTGCTGGACGGGATCTATTGGGGTTACCATAGGGACACTGTTTGATTTTTCTCAGCTTCTTGAAAATTATGGCGTTAAATCAAAAACAATAACGTCCGGGCCAAATAAAGCCATGGGCAGCAATTATGATGAGCTTACACCAGAACAATTGGCTATCTTTCAGAGTCTAATCGATGAAGCGTATGGCCAGTTTACAGGGATTGTTGCTGAAGAAAGAGAAATGGATTTAGATGTCGTAAAAAAAATTGCTGACGGACGAATCTATACGGCGAAACAGGCACTTGAAAACGGCCTTGTTGATCAGATTGCAAGTTTCGATGATGCAAAGGCTGATATGATATCAGAATATGGGTTGGAAAACTGTAAAGTCGTTGACTTGACATATACTGATAACTCCATTTTTGGGACAATTTTTGGAAAGCTGAATATTAATTCCATCAAACAATCCAGCGATTTAAATGTCCTTATGAAAATTGTGGAAGATAATCATTCGTTCCCAGTCAGTTATATGTGTGAGGCATTACAATAATTTGGGTTGTTTCTTTCAATGAAGCCCCAAATGCTACTGAATATTTTTCGGCGCTGTTAAGTAAAAATGCTTGACAGCGCTTTTTATATATGATAAATTAATAAAGGTGTTAAGTAAAAAGACTTGTCACATACAGAGGCAAAGGGAAATAATATGTTTAATAAAATTGCAGAAGCCAGTTTGTTATTTGATTTTTACGGCCAGTTGCTCACAAAAAAACAGCAGCAGGTGATGCGACTTTATCACGAAGAGAATTATTCGTTATCTGAAATAGGAGATGAATTTTCAATCAGTAGGCAAGGCGTGCATGATACGTTGAAAAAAGCGGAGAATGCGTTAACAGAGTACGAAAAAAAGCTGGGGCTTGTGAATAAACTAGAAAGTTCACAAAAGGTGATTGCCAAAATAGAAGAATCTATCGATCAAATGATGGAAGAACAGGATGGCAATAAAAAGATTTGTGAGAAATTATCACATATTAAGGCTGTTATTGATACATTAAATCAATAGAAAAATCAAAATCAAAATTAAAATCAAAATATTAAATCAATATAAAAGTCCAAATGGAGGTCTGAATGGCATTTGAGGGATTATCAGATAAATTACAAAGTGTCTTTAAAAAGTTAAAGGGCAAAGGGGTACTAAGTGAGGCAGATATCAATGAAGCCATGCGCGAAGTGAAACTTGCTCTTCTGGAAGCAGATGTCAACTTTAAAGTCGTCAAAGATTTTGTGGAAGGTGTCAAAGTGAAGTCCTTAGGCAAGGAAGTTCTTGAAAGCCTAACGCCTGCACAGCAGGTCATTAAAATCGTTAATGATGAACTAGTTGCCCTGATGGGTGGTGCAAACAGTAAATTAACCTATTCACCAAAGGGCTTTACCGTCATTATGATGGTTGGACTTCAGGGAACAGGAAAAACCACTACATGTGGGAAGTTGGCGAATTACTTAAAGAAAAACGGCAAAAAACCCATGCTTTGTGCCTGTGATATTTATAGACCGGCAGCAATTGACCAGCTTGAAGTCGTTGGAAAAACTGTTGATGTCCCCGTATTTACCATGCGAGACTGTAAAGAGCCTGAAGTGATCGCTGAAAAGGCGATGAAACAAGCAGAACTGAAAGGTTATGATGTTCTGATCATTGATACCGCCGGTAGACTGCAAATTGATGATGCATTAATGGAAGAACTTGTCAGGATAAAGAAAGTAACAAAACCCCATGAAATATTATTGGTGGTAGACGCTCTTACAGGTCAGGATGCAGTGAATGCCGCAACTGGCTTTAATGAAAAACTTGGTATAGATGGTATCATCATGACTAAAATGGATGGCGACTCCAGAGGTGGTGCAGCATTATCCACGAAAAAGGTGACAGGCAAGCCTATAAAGTTTATTGGACTTGGTGAAAAAGCAGATGCTTTTGAACCGTTCCATCCAGAGAGAATGGCAAGTCGAATTCTTGGCATGGGCGATATGATGAGCCTGATTGAAAAAGCGCAGGAAAATTTCGATGAGAGTAAGGCCTCTGAACTTCAACGGAAAATGAAAAAGAACGAGTTCACTCTCGAAGATTTTCTAGACCAAATGGGTCAGATTAAAAACATGGGTGGTATAGGAAAACTTTTAGACATGATGCCAGGCATGAACAATAAAAATATGAAAAATGTAAATTTAGACGACAGTGAAAAAGAATTTGGTCAAATGGAAGCCATCATATTATCAATGACAAAGGCTGAAAGAAAAGACCCCAACATACTGAATGCAAATAGAAGAAAAAGAATTGCAACAGGTTCCGGTCAGCCGGTCAGCAGAATAAACACGTTGATTAAAAGATATGAAGAATCCAAAAAAATGATGAAGCAGTTCACTGGGGGCCCAAAACATAGAAAAAATAGTATGTTTAGAGGTATGTAAAAACGTACTTTAAATGGGACTTAAAATGGTATTAAATTCGGTAGTATTAACTGGATTTTGATATAAAACAAAGATGATGGGAATACACGGAGAGAGGAGGATAATAATATGGTAAAAATTAGACTTAAGAGAATGGGTGCACACAAGAAGCCTTTTTATAGAGTAGTTGTAGCAGATGCTCGTTCACCAAGAGATGGCAAATTTATTGAAGAAATTGGGTACTATAACCCGCTTACAGATCCAGCTGACATTAAAATCAATGGAGAAGCAGCTAAAAAATGGCTGGATGAGGGAGCACAACCTACAAGTACTGTAAAAGCTCTTTTAAAGAAATCAGGAATAATTGTTTAGGAAAGCGGTGATTACTTATGTTAAAACTGGTAGAGGCAATTGCGAAGTCACTTGTTGATGATCCTGATGCAGTTGAAGTAAAAGAAATTGAAGAGAACCAAACAATAATTATTGAACTTAGGGTTGCACCTGGGGATATGGGAAAAGTGATTGGCAAACAAGGAAGAATAGCCAAAGCGCTTAGAACTGTCGTAAAGGCTGCAGCAATGAAGGAAAATAAGAAAGTAGTTGTTGAAATAGTCCAATAAAGGAAATTTTGCAATACGAAGGTTATAGGCACATGTACTGCGGTATATGTGCCTAATTAATAATAAGGAAGAATAATGGAAAGATATAAAATAGGAAAAATTGTCAATGCTGTAGGATTAAAGGGAGAAGTAAAGGTCTATAATTATTCTGATTACAAAGAACGCTTTGAAGAGATCAAAACCGTTTTTGTTGAAGATAAAAAATACGCCATCATGAATACCCGTTATATGAAAGATGTTGCCATCCTAAAGCTTGAGGGTGTAGAGGATAGAAATGGTGCCGAAGCATTAAAAGATAAAGACTTATATATCCCAGAAGAAATGTTGAGAGTGCTTCCTGAGGATACCTATTATATAAAGGATTTAATTGGCATAAAAGTAACCGATGCCAATGGGGAGTATATTGGCATACTATGTGATGTTTTAAAAAACAATGCCCAAGATTTATACGAAATTGAATTAGAAAATAAAAAGAAGTTTTTATTACCTGCGGTAGAAGAATTTGTTTTGAATATTAATATGGAAGAAAAAACAATGAAAGTTAACTTAATTGATGGTTTGCTCGACTTATAGCAAGGGGTACCAATGAAAATTAATGTTTTGACTTTATTTCCAAACATGTTTGCGCCCGTCGTATCAGAGAGTATGCTTGGAAAGGCAAATGAAAAAGGGATATTGGAACTAAATATTATCGATATTAGAGACTTTAGCAACAATAAACATAACAAGGCAGATGACACGCCTTTTGGCGGTGGTGTTGGCATGGTTATGAATGCGGAGCCTATTTTTGGTGCATTGGAAAGTATTGGTGCAGAAGGCAAAAGGATACTATTTATGTCACCAAGAGGAAAACTTTTAGACCAGATAATGATTGAAGAACTGTCAATGGAGAAGGAACTGACCATCCTTTGCGGACATTATGAAGGTGTTGACGAGCGGGTCATTCGTTACTGGGAAATGGAAGAGGTTTCAGTAGGAGATTATATTTTGACTGGCGGGGAACTTCCAGCAATGATTTTGATCGATGCGGTGGCAAGACTGGTGCCAGAGGTGTTGGGAAGCAGTGTTTCGGTGAAAGAGGAATCCATTTATTCCGGGTTGCTTGAACATGCCCAGTACACCAAACCTAGAGAATTCAAAGGACAAAGTGTGCCAGATGTATTGGTTGGCGGGAATCATCGTCTAATACACTTGTGGAAATTCGAAGAATCTTTAAAAATAACAAAAGAACGCAGACCTGATTTGTTTGAAAGCTTTATAAAAAATCAGAAAAATTTGGGCAAAGAGGAATTGAAAATATTAAAACGAGTGTTGGAGAATTCTAATGACAAATAAAAAAAAACTGGCGATCGCCCTGTTTGTTTTAACTTGCATGTTATTATATACAGTAATATACATTATTCCAGGGGTTACAGGCGCTTTGAAAAAAACGGAGATCATAAACTATGGGGAACTGAATGTATCAGATAATATAATCTGCTATCTGGTAAGAGATGAGAAAATATATTTATCCGATACAAACGGTGATATTAACTATTATTACGAAGAAGGGGAACAAGTAAGAAGAGGAACAAAAATTCTTGATATACAAAAAAAGAATGTTGGAGAACCTAAAAATGAGTATGAGGCAATTCTTAAAAAATCGGGTTCGGCGGTAAGCAGTCAAGAAAATAATGTCACTTCATTTAACGGGATTGTCAGTTATTATATTGATGGATATGAAGATTATTTCACCATAGAAAAAATGAATAATCTGAAATTCGATGAGGTTTCGAAACTTGATATTGAGATCATTAATTTGACCAGAAAAGAAACTTTCGTCAATGAACCAATTTATAAAATTTGTGATAATTCAACATGGTATGTGATCGGGTGGGTAGAGAATGGCAATGTTTCCAAGTATGTGATTGGCGAAAACGTGAAAATCAAGTTGCCCAAAGGAGAAATCACCGGAGCTGTTGAAGATATTATTGAAGATGCAGGTAAATGGTTAATCATTATGAAAACGGATATGTATTATGCAGAATTCGGTCAGATGAGAAGCGGAGAAGCAACTATTACAACAGCAAACGCCAGTGGCATCATTATAAAAAATGAAAGTATTACAACAGACGAAAACGGGAATATCGGCGTCTACGTTAAAAAGAAAAATAAAGATTATGAATTTAAACCTATTAAAGTAATCAACTCGGACGGGGTAATTTCAGCAGTTGAAGTCTCTTTTTTCTATGATGAAAAAGGGAATGAGGTAAAAACTGTGGATGTTTATGATGAAATACTTAGAAATGGGAGGATGTGATGATATGAGCATTAAAGAAAACATTGAACGAGTAAATGTGCTTAAAGATCAGGCAGCGAAAAAAATCGGAAAAACGCCAGAAGAAGTTCTGTTGGTTGCTGTTACAAAAACATATGGGGCTGAGCAGATCAATGAAGCCATCGATGCAGGGATAAAAGATATCGGCGAAAATAAGGTTCAGGAAATTTTAGATAAATACGAAAATGTTAAGCCAGTAAAATGGCATATGATTGGACATTTGCAGACAAATAAAGTAAAATATATTATAGATAAAGTTTCTATGATACATTCTGTAGATTCCCTTAAGTTGGCAGAAGAAATTAGTAAAAGAGCTCTTAACATAGGGATTGTGATGGATATCTTGTTACAAATCAACCCAGCAATGGAACAAAGTAAATTTGGAATTGCTTCTGAAGAAACAGGTGAATTACTCCAAGCGATACTTGAAACTTGTCCAAATGTTAGAGTTTGTGGTCTTATGAGTATTGTCCCATATGATGAGAACCCGGAAAATGTCAGAAAATATTTCGCGCAGGTGAAAAATACTTATGACAAATTTAAAAATATAGGTCATAATGGAATGGAATTTAAATATTTATCCATGGGAATGTCCCATGATTTTCAGGTTGCTATAGAAGAGGGTGCCAATTTAATCAGAGTTGGAACAGCAATTTTTGGAAACCGAAACTACTTAAAACAATAAAATATAAACAGGAGGACAAAATGGGAATACTGAGTAAATTCAAAGATCTGGTAGGAATTGAAGATGTGGATGATGATATTTCGGAGGAAGAAGTGGAAATGATGGCGTCTAAGCTTGAAAAAAAGCCTGATGGTTTAAATTCATTTACAACACCACGAAACGAAGCAATAGATTCAAAAAATGTGCCAATTCAAAAGCCTTTGTCAGCAAATACATCTTCATTAAAGTTAATAGTCATTGAACCTAAAAGTTTTGATGAATGTTCAAAATTAGTGGATAATTTAAAAAGCAGAAAGCCGGTTATTATAAATCTTGAAAAAATAGATACGGATGTCGCCAGAAAAATATTTGATTTTTTAAGTGGCGCGACGTATGCTTTAAACGGAAATGTACAAAAAATAGCAAATAATATATTTGTTTTTGCTCCTGAAAATGTTGGAATATCATCAAGTATTGATCACAAAGGTATAGATTTTGATTCGGGCATAAAAAGCCCATGGAGGTAAATAAGTGATTTTAATTTTAATAAAAGCGGTGAACTGGTTTGCAGAAATATTGACGATTCTTATTATTGCAAGGGCAATCATGAGCTGGTTTGTAAGAGACCCAAGCAGCTCCCTATTCAATATTTATCAGATGATTATCAGATTAACAGAACCAATCGTAGCACCTTGTAGAATGTTATTGTCAAGATTCAATACTGGAATGATGGATTTTTCTATATTACTAGCTTTTTTATTTATTTCTGTTGCAAGGAACATAATTGTAAGCCTTCTTGCTGTATTAATATAAACGAAGTGAACAATAACAGGAAAGGGTATTAAAATGATTACACCATTAGATATTCAAAACAAAGAATTTTCAAAAGTTGTAAGAGGGTATAAAGAAGGGGATGTCGACAGTTTTCTTGATTTGATTACTTTTGATCTTGAAAGATTAATCACGGAAAACGCAACGTTAAAAAGCGATACTGCGAGACTGAATAAAGAACTTCAACGTTATAGAGGATCAGAAAACGTTGTTCTTGAAACTCTTGAAGCGGCCAAAGCGTTGATGGGAGATATCTGTGCTAGCGCTGAAAGAAGAGCAGAAATTTTACTGAAAAATGCAGAGTTGGATGCTGAGTTGATTCAAAGAGAAGCAAAAGAGTCTGTTGAAAAACTAACGGAGGAAAGCCTCAGCCTTAAAAA
>JBBRXC010000035.1:0-13843 GCA_038248745.1 Peptostreptococcales bacterium
GATCATTCACCGCCCCATTTTTCTTTAAATACTTGGTGCCGATGCAAGCCAAATCCATCAGGGTGATGTCTCTATTTTTTTCATTCTCTGCGTAAACATCTTTTCTCATATCAAGGTACTCATTAAACGCTTCCCTGATACACACTGTAGTACTCCCTGTTTGAATTTCTATATCCGTTAACTCTGTCAGGAATGTAGTGTGCCTGCAATGGTCTGACCAGTAGGTGTCAATAACCTTTAGTTCTGTAATGGTCGGATTTCTGTTTTCCTTTTGTTCGAAATATTCTTTTACAAAAAGTATATCTTCATCGCTCATTGCAAACCCGTTTTCATGTTTATACGCTAAAAGTCTGGAACGATCAAATTTAATAAAGTCTTGAACAATTTCAACATCTCCCGGGATGGTCATCTGCATGTTCAAGCTTGTTGGTTTTTCCATTTTTGCCTGTTGGGAATCTACAGGATTAATACAGTAATTCTTGATTAGATTGAACTCTTCTTCAGATATTATACCGATTACCTCTATTATTCTTGCGAACTTCACTGTTGGATTTGCATTTGAGTTAATTAGTTTGATACACTGAACTGCAGAATCTGCTCTCTGATCATATTGTCCAGGGAGATAGGCAACTGCAAATACCTTTTGCCCAATATCTTCAGGTAATATTTCGTCATACACACGATCAATAGCCGGTTCAGAAAATACAGTGGTTTTTGCATTCGTATAGGTCTCTTCATCTAACCCTTCAATATCATATCTATTTAATACTCTTATATATTCAAGCTTTGAAATGTCAAGGTTGTTTTTCACATCTTCGTAAAGTCCTTTGGCCTCAACATCAAACCCTTTGATTTTTTCAACGAATACTCTTCTTACCATTTTAAGCTCCTTCTTTGATTCTGATAACTTAAATAAATTATATCACGGTATTTTGGGATAGTTAAGTTTTTTATTAATATTTATGGTTAAAATTTCTCGGAATAACGTTATTTTGCCTTAAACACGAACATTAAACAAGTATATTTATTTAATCGTCCGTTATTTAACAAGCGCAATGTCAAATAATGGCGAATAAAGCAAAACAAAAGCAGGTGGAGACCACCTGCTTTATTTCAGTTTAAAATTCTATTGTTAACTGCCCTGTTTCAACAGTCTCTTCCGCCTCGTCTATATCCATCGCTCCTGCAATATCTTCAATGTCAGGAAGTTCCTTGATGGTGGTGAAGCCAAAATGCTTTAAAAAGCTGTCCGTTGTTCCGTATAATATTGGTCTTCCAATTGCATTGGATCTTCCAGTTTCAATAATAAGATCTTTTTTAGTTAATCCTTCAATGACCCTGTCGCATTTTATCCCTCTGATGGATTCTATCTCCCCTTTGGTAACAGGTTGTTTATAGGCTACAATAGCCAGCACTTCAAGGGCTTGTTGCGTTAGTCGCTTTTCTTTTATTGGGGTGCAAAGCCTTTCGATATATTCCACATTATTTGCATTGGTTACAAACTGAAAACTCTTATTTGTTTCTCTAATCTGCAGGCCTCTTCCTTCTTGTTCATATTCTTCTTTCAATTCTAAAAAATAATCATAAGCATCTTTCCAGTTTATATTGAAAAGTTCCGCTGCTACCTTCACATCCAAGGGTTCTCCCCAGACAAACATCATCGATTCAAATGCTGATTTTATTGTCTTTTTACTTGTCATGCCTGTCCCTCTCTTTTTCTTCATTCATGCTGATCGTTATATCTCCAAAGGCGATTGGCTGCTTCACCTGTATGGCCCTCAATCGAATCATTTCCAGCACAGACATAAAGGTTATTATCTTTTCGTATTTCCCGTCATTTTCTCTCAAAAGCTGATTAAATGTTGTTTTTTTATAAGCCTGGTCTTTAATAAATTTAAATATCTGTTTTATCTTATCTTCAATTGAAAGCTTTTGTCTTTCCACGCGCGAATAATTTTTCCTTATTTCCTCCACCCTTTTTTTCTTATTTAAAAAAAGGGTAAAAGCCACCGCAAACTGATTAATATCCAAATTTAAATATTCATCTGGCTCTCTGGTGTATCGCGTAAGATCTTCTTTTGGTTTTTCAAAAATACTTTGGTTGTATTCTTCTTGTCGGTCAAGAAGCTCTGCCGCTTGCTTAAATTTTTTATACTCTAAAATCCTCTCGACTAATTCTGCACGCGGATCGTCTTCGAATCCAAATTCTCCCTCAGGTTTAAATCTTGGCAATAGCATCTTCGACTTTATTTCAATTAAAACAGCAGCCAGCACCATAAATTCTGTTGCTACTGCCACATCTAGACCTTCCATTTTTTCTATATGCTCCAGATATTGTTTTGTAATAAGAGCGACTTGAATATCGTAAATATTCATTTCCGAAATCTCTATTAGATAAACCAATAGATCAAACGGGCCTTCAAACATATCCAGTTTTACTTTATACGCCATATTTATTTCCACCTTTTATCAAAGTAATAGTACCACAATTATTGCTTCTGAGCAACAGACTCCTGTTCAGTTTCATTCATAATCTGCTCACCAGTTTTCCTCCCGCCGGTTTGACAAATATAAACCCCAACAATAATAATGCCTGCAGTAAAAATTTTTATCAATTCTAATTGTTCTCGTAAAATCAACACCGAAAGCAGTATAGAAAACACAGGAACCAAATTAACAAATATAGATGTTCGGCTTGGCCCAATTTCTCTTATTGCTATTTGCTGAATTAAATAACCCATAACAGAAGCAAATAAACTCATGTAAAGAACTGCTACGTAAGCGCCTGGTGGAACCTTTTCAATCCACTCCCAAGGTTTATCCCAAACGACCAAAGGAATGCATACAATGGTGCAGACCAGGAAGCTGTAATACGTAAGGGCCATAGCAGGGATGTGACCGCCTTTGCTCTTGCTGAAAACCGAGTAGGCTGCCCAAGAGCTGACAGCAATCAGCATTAAAATATCTCCCTTATTAAAACTTAAGCTCATAATCAAATCAAGTTTTCCAGACGTTATTGTCAGAACTACCCCCGCAAACGAGATGGCTATTCCCAGAAGCATTCTTTTGGTGATTTTCTGTTTTACAAATAAATAGGCGAGGATCACCGTAAAGATTGGGTTCATCGCAGCGATGATGGAGGAATTTATTGCAGTGGTATATTTCAATGCGCTAAAAAAGAATGCATGGTAAAAAACCATTCCAACGATCCCCGTAAATAAAAAGACAGGCAAATCATCCCTTTTAAAAATATAGTTACCGCCAATTTTGACCTTTTTTTTAATAATATACAGCATAATCGTTGCAAAGAAAAACCTGAAAAACGTCAACGTAAAAGGTGGTATATATGGCACGGATAATTTTCCGGCAATAAAGGCCCCCGACCAACAAAGTGCAGCAAATGCCATCAGTAAATATATTTTCTGGTTCCCCTTCATTTTTTACCCTCAAATATTTTTTTTAGATTCACATCATAAGGAGGATAAATAATGCCTTTTTCAGTAATGACTGCTGTAATATATTTTGAATCTGTAATATCGAACGCTGGGTTATAGGTTTTTACACCTTCTGGCGCCATAGGTTTTTCATACCACATTTCTGTGATTTCATTCCCATTTCGTTCCTCGATTTTAATATCCGTTCCTTTTGCTGTTGACAAGTCTATGGTCGATGTGGGGGCATACATATAAAAGGGAATTCCGTATTCTTTTGCTAATATAGCAACCCCTGACGTCCCTATCTTATTGGCGCCATCTCCGTTTGCCGCAAGCCTATCGCAGCCCACCACCACAGCATCAATCCATCCGTTCTTCATCACGATAGAAGCCATATTGTCGCAAATCAAGGTAACATCTATCCCTGATTTCTCAAGTTCCCAGGCAGTCAGTCTTGCTCCCTGCAGCAAAGGTCTTGTCTCGTCGGCAAAAACCTTAAAATCATATTCTCTGGCAGTGCCCAGATAAACAGGCGCCAAACAAGTCCCATACTTAGACGTTGCAATGGTTCCTGCGTTGCAATGGGTTAAAATTCCCATGCCCGGCCTTAACAGCGACAACCCATATTCACCCATGGCGTAGCATGCGGCTTCATCCTCCATCTTTATTTTTTCAGCCTCTTCAAAAATTAATTTTCTAATTTTTACCTTAGAAAAGTTCGCATCATCTTCCATTTCCAACAATTTGTTCTCAATTCTTTCCAAGGACCAAGAAAGATTTACAGCAGTAGGCCTGGAAGAACCAATGTAAGTTTTTATCTTATAAAAAGCAGAAAGAAAATCCGAGAAATTATCGGCATCAATTTCTTCTGTGGAAACCCAAAGGCCATATGCCGCCGCAACGCCAATCGCAGGGGCTCCCCTTACTTTTAATTTAACGATAGCCTCATAGATATCTTGCTTCGTTTTAATTGGCAAATATTCTTCTGCTGCAGGCAGCATTGTTTGGTCTAATATATAAAAAACACCATCTATCATTTTAAACGGGGATATTTCAAATGCTTTCATATTGTTTCCTCCTTCGTTTCAATCAAAAATTATTATAACACAAATCTTCTTTTATTTCTTTTTAAAAGTAAAAATACCGGAGAACTTCTCCGGTATTTTTTATTTCTATATAATATGCTATATGTCGTGATTTTTTCTAGTTAGCAATGTAACCATTGGTTGCTAAGAAGTTGTTTACTCCGGCGTTTGCAGAAAGTACCCGAGATGCGTAGCTTGTAGAATATGAGCCTCTGCTTACTGAAACAGAACCCTGGTTATAAGCCGACAAGCCTTTAACCTCATCTCCACCATACGCGGTAATTCTCTCAGAGATAATCATCGCGCCTACATTGATGCTTATTTTAGGATCTAGCAATTGTGTTCTTGACAAGCCGTATCTTGATCCTGTTGCCGGCATGATTTGCATCATACCAAGAGCCCCGCCCCTTGACTGAGCGTCAGCATTAAAAGTGCTTTCCTTGTGAGCAATTGCCATCAGCAATTTCTCGTCAATTCCATATACATCTCCAGCTCTTTTAAACATAAATGCCAACTTTTGTGCATAAGCGATTGGAAGTCCCCAGTTATACTCTTTTATATATGAATAAAGACCCATATTATAAAGCGATTGCTCTCTATTCCAATAATCTTTTGCAGGTATCATTGTGTCTGTGCTGATGCAAAGTCCGAAATAGGTATCGTAGAAAAGATCCCAGTTAAATATTTCGCTGTCTGCCAGCATTCTAAAAGGAATATAAATGTAATTTCCCTTTGCCAGTAATGGCGTTTGTTCATCAACGACCAACTCCTCAACAGCGGAACCTGACAAACCTGTCATAACATCTGTTCTGTCCTCGGCGGCTAAATCGACCGCAAGGACTTTGATTTCAGTAAGTGGCTGAACAGCGATCTCAAGATTATCACCTTTATAGGTGTTATTGGTAAGATTCTTTTGGCTAGGTTCAGTCTTTAATAGTGTTAATGTACGATTTTCCCAATCCATTGATGGTTCAAATCCGAAAATTTTACCCAGATCTTTACTCAATGAAAGGTACGTTGTGTTGTTATATGTAATAAAAGGATACTGTAAATTATAATTTACAATACTTTCACCATTTACAACAACATCTCGAATGAAAAAATCTCCTTGAACGTTTTGGTCAGCATATATAGAAATTGATGAGAACAACATAATGGTTAATGCAAGCCCCACAGATATCAGCTTTTTCGCCATATCTTTCTCCTCTCTTTCTTCGTCTTTATTATCAAAGACTTTTAAATTATACCATATTTGAGAGGGAAGTACAGTTTTTGGCTAATATTCAGAATATTCCGTCATTCAATTCACTATATATAGTGTTTTTTATGCGTTATTTTTATAAAATACACTAAAAAAATATTGGATGAGTACTACTCATCCAATATTAAAATCATCATTATTTAGTAAAATCATCACTTTTACTACTAATTTGGTTAAATATTTTGGTTAAATCTTAAAGCTTAAATTCTTTCTTTGCGTCAATAATTGACTCTTCTAATCTTTCAATTACAGTGTCAATTGTTTCATATGATAACACTGCAGGCGGTTCAATCCTTACTGTCTTGGCATTTACAAGTGTTCCAGCAGTCATGACCTTTCTTGCAAATAAGCCCTTGGTAATTTCATATCCAACTTCAGCTTCAGGGAATTCCATACAAATTAGAAGACCTGCGCCTCTTACGTCCTTAAGAACTGTAGGGTATTTTTCCTTAAGCGCATTAAGTTTTACCATAAAGTAGTCGCCTTTTTCTTTGGCCATCTTTGGTATATCATGCTTTAGCATAAATTTAATGGTTGATAGGGCAGCTGAGCAAGCTAGAGGGTTTCCGCCAAATGTAGGTGATCCAAGAATCCACGGATTATCAATTAGCTTTTGTCCCCACATATTAGGCCTTGCAATGATACCAGTTATTGGCATGATTCCGCCGCCAAATGCTTTTCCGTATGTCATGATATCTGGCGTAACGTCTTCAACTTCGCATCTCCACATGGTTCCGCATCTTCCCATACCAGTTTGAATTTCATCAACAATCATCGCTACGCCATATTTGTCGCAAATAGCTCTAACAGCTGTTAAATACCCTACTGGAGGAATGATAACGCCAGCTTCTCCTTGAATTGGTTCAATGATAACGCCAGCTACTTTTTCTCCTACTGCATGAAGATTTTTAATCGCAGCTTCCATAGCAGGAGCATTTCCGTACTCAACGTGCTGAACTTGCTGAATCATAGGTAGGTAATCTTCTCTATATGCGCCTTTTCCGCCCATTGAGATAGCACCATATGATTTACCGTGGAACGCGCCAACTGTAGAAATATAATATTTACCGCCAGTGGCAAGTCTTGCTAGCTTTAAAGCCATTTCAACAGCTTCTGCTCCACCGTTTGTAAAGAAGCAATACTGTAAATCCCCAGGAGTAATCATTGCTAGTGTATTAGCAAGGTATCCTCTAAGAGGGTCAACCAATTCCTGTGAGTGAAGCGCGTATCTATCAAGTTGCGCCTTAACCGTCTTAAGAATTTCTGGGTTTCTGTGTCCGCAAGTGTAAATACCAAATCCACCAAGACAATCTAGGAATTCTGTTCCGTAAAGGTCTTCAAAATGATCTACAGAATCAGTCCACTCTACAAAAGTTGCGTCTGTTGATACTGACTTTCTATACTCTAGCCAACCAGGATTAACATTTTCGTTAAAGTTTGATATAGACTCTTTAACGATAAGATCTTTTTCTTCTTTAGTTAATTCACTTTTTTCAATGTAATTAACAATTCTCGTCGCCTGCTCTAAAGCAGCCTCTTTGTTGCATAATGTCATTTACTCGATCTCCTTTTTCTATAGATCACATCCTATTGTGATCTTATTTAAATTTACTCTTATGTTATATCCAATTTTCATGCCAACTTTTCGAATAAACAAACTAATAATGAAACTTTCTGACAAATAATATATCTATAGCAAACTTGTTATTATTTCCATCCAAATTCTTTCACTTATGCCATATTCCCAACAAAGCAGAATAGTTTTCAATCTCAAAAACAATAAAAAGTCTCAATATCGAGACTTTTTATTGTTTTTGTTATTTGGCTTCATTTTCCTTTTTTATTTTGTATAATTATCGAAATATCCTTGGATATAAACGATAGGCGTTCCTTTATCGCCGCTGCCCGACGTCAAGTCGCAGAGAGAACCAATTAAATCCGTCAATCTTCTGGGTGTTGTTCCCTGGGCCACCATTGAGTCTCCTAAATTAGCCTCTTTATTGGCTATGTAGTCTTTAATGGCGCATTTCAGCTCTTCACCCCTTAATGCGCCAAAGTCATTGTCTGCAAGGTATTTCAGCTTCACTTCATTTGGTGTTCCCTCAAGCCCTTTTGTATATCCTGGAGAAACAACAGGATCAGCCAGTTCCCAAATTTTCCCCACAGGATCTTTAAACGCGCCATCCCCATAAACCATTACTTCTATCTTTTTGCCTGTTTTGTTTTCTATTTCTTTTTGTATTTCAGCAGTAAATTCCATACAATCATTTGGGAAAAGCTTAATCATATCTTCCGTTGCCTTATTTGATCCAAGCAGACCATATTGTGAATTATAGCCGCTTCCGCCAACACTTTCTGTTAATATATCATCCATTCCCAGCACTATTTCCGCTCCCGCTTCACGTAGCAGCCGCTTTGTTCTGAATCGTGTATGAATATCACAAGTTAATATTTTTTTTGTGTATTTCAGAATCTCATGAGGATGATTTGCAAATATAATCTCAGCTTCTGCGCCCACTTCCTCAATAATACATTTATAATAATTTACATAGTCTACGCCTGTAAATGTATGTTTTGATCTCCCAAATAGCTCCTCAAATTGTGCTTGAGTCAGTACCTCCTTACATGGGTCTATCCCTTTTTCATCAAGCAACTCAATATCTAAAAGCTGATTTCCAACTTCATCACTTGGATAGCTTAACATCAATACAACTTTTTTGGCACCTTTTGCTATTCCTCTCAGGCAAACAGCAAATCTATTCCTGCTAAGTATTGGAAAGATCACCCCTATCGTCTCTCCACCCAACTTGGCCTTAATATCCTGCGCCAACTGTTCTGTTGTAACATAATTGCCTTGTGCTCGCGCAACAATCGATTCGGTAACAGCAAGAATATCCTTGTTTTTTACATTGAATTCTCCAGATTTGGCCGCATTAATCACAACATCCACAACTATTTTTTTCAGATTATCTCCCTCTGAAATAATTGGTGCCCTAAGACCTCTTACTACAGTTCCTGTCAATCTTTCTAATTTTTCCATTCTTTTCTTTTTCCTTTCGTCTGTTGCTAAATATTCAATTATTATATCACAACTCTTTTATTTGTGTTTGTGTTTATTTTAATTTTGCCTAAATATGCCTATTTCTGCCCTTACTATCCCTTCACCACCCCTGTCTCGTATTTGAGACAATGGCTACCTTGCTTATAATTATAAATCTCCCTTTTCATATTTATTATTCCACAACTATTTTTTTTCGTAGTATAATATAATTAAGTTTTAGCAAAATTTAATCAGCCATATGGCCAGAGGTTTTTATGAATAAAGAATATCAAAAAAAAATACTGATTCTCGCCCTGTATGCAGGAGAAATCATGATGAAAAGCGGTGCCGAAATATATAGGGTGGAAGATACCATTGTCAGAATATGCAAAGCCTGCAAAATTCCTTACGTGGAATGCTTTGCAACAGGAACCGGTATATTTCTTTCCTTAGATACTGGGCGACCTGATGATGATATGTATACTTTTCTAAAACGAATTGACAGCACTTCAATCGATCTTTGGAAGATCTCTGAAATCAACAGTTTTTCCCGAGAATTCTCTACAACCGATTTATCTGTTGAGAAAGGATTAGAATTATTAAAAAAAATCGACGCCAAAAAAACCTATCGTCTGCCGGTAAAATTTCTCGGCGCATGTTTAATTGGCTCATCCTTTTGCTTAATGTTTGGAGGAGGAATTGTCGATTGCATCGGGGCCTTGTTTGCTGTTGCGGCGGCTTATTTTCTTTCCTTTATTATTGATAAGCTTAAATTCAACAACTTTATCAAAATTTTCTTAAGTTGTGCGTTTTCCACTTCTATTGCGTTGCTTTTGAACTTTACAGGATTAACTTCTTTCATTGGCCCGATAATAATAGGTTCTGTCACCATTTTTCTTCCCGGTGTTGCCATCACAAATTCAGCCCGGGATTTACTGTCAGGCGAAATGCTTGCGGGCATTGCACGGGGAACAGAAGCAATTATTTCGGCCGTTGCCATTGCCAGTGGGGTTGGCTTAATTCTTCAGCTTTGGCAAGTCCTGGGAGGTGTCCTATGATAAATTATCCTTTATATCTTCACTTTATTTTTTCATTAATCGGAACTCTCGGGTTTTGCATATTATTTCACGTACCACCCCGCCACATGGCGGCAGCTTCTATTGGCGGAGCGCTTGGCTGGGTTACCTTTGTATATCTGACCAGCAATGGTTCCTCTTCCATCGCCGCATGTTTTCTAGGGGCATGTGTTGTTTCAGCTCTTGCCGAGTTCTTTTCCAGAGCTGGCAAGGAGGCAACCACCCTCTTTATCATTCCCGGAATTATTCCTTTAGTCCCTGGCGCGCCTCTTTATTACACGATGAGAGGCCTTCTTGATAACGATTTTGATGTAGCCGCAAGATTAGGGTCGGAAGCATTATTCATGGCAGGAAGCATCGCTATAGCTTTATTACTCGTTGCCTCCCTCACACGTATTATAATGGTGATCACCGGTGGATTTCAAACAAAGGTGAAGACATGACATTAGATAATCTGAAAGTCGGTCAGCAGGGGAAAATAATGAAAATTGGTGGCCAGGGCGCCATTAGGCGAAGGCTTTTAGATCTGGGTCTTACACCGAACACTATAATTAAAATAGCAAAAATTGCTCCTTTGGGGGATCCTATATTAGTTAATCTTCGTGGTTACCACCTTACCTTAAGAAAAGAAGAAGCGAGGCATATTCACGTGGAAAGGATTACTGAATAGCATGAATATAAATATTGCATTAATAGGAAATCCAAGCGTTGGTTTAACCACCTTATTCAACCAGATGACGGACGGTATACAACATACCGGGATTTTCTCAACCGAGGAGAATAAAACCAAAGAAGGCCCTGTTAAGGGGCATAAAGGCGTCAATGTTATAGAACTGCCAGGGACTTATTCCTTATCGGCTTATACGGTAGACGATCTTTCAACGAGAGATATTTTATTACATGGCAAGCCTGATGTACTGGTAAATATATTGGATGCCACCAGTTTAGAGAGAAATCTGTATTTAACACTCCAGCTAATGGAGCTTGAAATTCCAATGGTTTTAGCCTTCAATATGATGGACGAGGTCCGAAAAAACGAAATTTCCATTGATCTTCAGGCCATCTCTGATCTCTTGACAGTTCCCGTTATCCCAATTTCTGCAAGTAAAAATCAAGGCATCCATGATTTGATAGATTATGCCATAGAAACTGGTCGTAGCAGAAACATACCCAGCAAAATAGATTTTTGCACAGGTCATATACACACGGCAATTCACGCTATTTCTCATTTAATTGAAAACGAAGCAGCAGAGGCCAACCTTCCTTTAAGATTTGCAACAACCAAAGTGGTGGAAGGGGATCAGGTTATAATAGAAGCATTGAAGATTCAAGCCCCGGAACTAGATATTATTGGTCATATCATCGAAGACATGGAAAAGCACTTGGAGACAGACCGTGAAGCCGCTATGGCTGATATGAGATATGCGTTTATAGACAAACTCCGAGCTAAAACAGTAAAAAATGAATCTCCAGAAACTTTGGAGCATATTCGTTCTGTCCGGATTGATAAAATACTAACCCACAGAATTTTTGCCATTCCCATATTTTTAGGAATTATGTTTTTGGTTTTCTATTTAACCTTTGAATTAATCGGGAAATTTTTAAGGGACGTGCTTGCGCAGGGTATTGACTGGTCAATCCTGGAAATCGCGAAGTTACTTGTTTCAAGTGGCGCCAGCACCACTCTTCAGGCGCTGATTGTAGATGGCATCTTAAATGGCATAGGTAGCGTACTTTCCTTCCTTCCAATAATAGCCGTACTTTTTTTCTTCCTTTCTATTCTGGAAGACAGCGGCTATATCCCAAGAGTCGCTTTTGTAATGGATAAGCTTCTTAGAAAAATAGGTCTTTCTGGGCGTTCCATTGTTCCCATGCTTATCGGGTTTGGTTGTTCTGTTCCCGCAATTATGGCAACCCGCTCTTTACCAAGTAAAAGAGACCGCCAGTTAACCATGGCGCTCATACCTTTTATGTCCTGTAGCGCCAAGTTACCTATTTATGCTATATTTACAGCTGCTTTTTTTTCAAAAAATCAAGGGTTGATTATGACAGGCATTTATGTGACTGGGATTGTCGTCGCAATCCTATGTGCATTGATTTTTAAATTAACTATATACAAAGGAGATCCGGTTCCTTTTGTAATGGTTATTCCTTCTTACAGAGTTCCTTCAATGAAAAGTGTTGGCCTTCGAATGTGGGAAAATGTAAGAGGATTTATTAAAAAAGCTTTTACGGTCATTTTACTGGCAACCATCATTATCTGGTTTCTTCAGAGCTTCGACTTTGGTTTAAACATGGTTTCAAGCAGCGAAGACAGCATCCTTGCTCTAATAGGAAGGGCCGCCGCGCCTATTTTTGCCCCCTTAGGCTTTGGGGACTGGCGTGCCGCAACCGCACTCATTACCGGCTTGACAGCCAAAGAAGCCGTGGTAAGCACCATGGCAGTATTAGCCGGTGCATCAGGCACCGCTTCACTTGAATTAATGCTTGGCCAGATTTTTACACCAATTTCCGCTTTTGCCTTCATGGTCTTTTCTCTTCTATATATGCCCTGCGTTGCAACACTTGCTACCATCAGAAGAGAACTCGGAGGTCTGAAATACGCTTTGGTGATTATGTTTTTCCAGACGACTGTTGCCTGGATTGTCGCCTTTATCATCTACCAAACCTTGACTTTTTTCTTCGGCTAAAGCCAACCCCTTTTACACAAAACAACAACAACAATAGTAGTAGTAGTAGCAGTAGCAGCAGTTGCAGCAGTTGCAGCAGCAATCATCAAAGCCAAAAAAAGTTATCCACAGATTTGTGGATAACTAAATTTATAATTGAGTGATTGCAAAGGTTTCAAAAAGACCAAGCCCAATATCGGATGCCTATAGTGGGCTTGAAGCCCAATGTCGGATGCTTATAATGGGCTTTATTTTTTCCTTCTTGCCCCACCTTCGGAAACATTCATTCTGGTTATTGCTTTTGCTAAGGCTATTTTTGCAATCAACACATCATCTTTTTCTTCTTTTGTATGCGGCAGTTCAAGCCAATGTTCGGCTCGCTCTTTTTCATTCATTGCTTTCTGTTTGTCGATATCTTTAGACCATTCAGCGGCATCTGTATAAATGATGATATAGTCTTTTACGTCAATATATCCCCTTGAAATTGCTGCGATTACATACTCTTTTGAACCAGCTTCCTGAATCCAAAGTTCTCCAACATCAAGCAGTTTGCATGCCCATGCATGATCCGCCATAAAACCCTCGTCACCAGATAACGTTCTGCAGATGACAAGTTCTACCTCTCCTTTATAAAAAAGCTTTGAAGGAGTTATGATCTCTAATAATACGCTTTTAGACATTACAGCTACTATGCCTTTCTACAACTTCATCAATACCGCCGGCAAACAGGAACAGTGCCTCTGGTATCTCGTCATGTTTTCCGTCTAATATTTCTCTAAAGCCTCTAATTGTTTCTTTTAGCGGCAAATATTTACCAGGCATGCCAGTAAACTGCTCCGCAACACTGAACGGCTGAGATAAAAAACGTTGAATTTTTCTTGCTCTAGAAACAACCAGTTTATCTGAGTCAGAAAGCTCATCCATCCCAAGGATTGCAATGATATCCTGCAAATCTTTATACCTTTGCAATACTTCCTGAACGTCTCTCGCCGTATCATAGTGGTCATTACCAATGATAAGCGGATCCATTATTCTTGAAGTTGATTCAAGTGGATCAACCGCCGGATAAATGCCAAGTTCCGTGATTGAACGGGAAAGAACCGTCGTTGCATCCAGATGGGCAAATGTGGTGGCTGGCGCAGGGTCAGTTAAATCATCCGCTGGCACATAAATGGCCTGAACAGATGTGATGGAACCTTTCTTTGTGGATGTAATTCTTTCTTGCAATGCGCCCATCTCTGTAGCAAGGGTAGGCTGGTATCCAACTGCTGAAGGGAC
>JBBRXC010000036.1:0-13834 GCA_038248745.1 Peptostreptococcales bacterium
GGTTGCTTGGCGCAATGGTAGCGCCTACCCCTACATCTGCCTTGCTCCATTCATCAACAATGGTAAAAGCTGGTGTATTCCTTATCATTAAATTATCGCCGGTTCTTGGCTGGAATATAGCAGGAATCATGGTCATGATGGTTGGAGGAATTACCTTCCTATTTGCTTCCTTTGCAGCGATCTCACAGAGCAATGCAAAAAGAGTTCTTGCTTATTCAACGGTAGCAAACCTTGGGCTTATCACAGCCTGTGCAGGAATAGGTACTTATGCAGCGGTATGGGCTGCAGTTATGCTGGTAATATTCCATGCGGTTACCAAGTCTCTTCTATTCCTTTGTGTTGGTACTGCAGAACATAACATTGGCAGCCGAGACATAGAAGATATGGATGGATTATTTGGGAGAATGCCAAGATTGGCGACTTTCATGATCATAGGGATATCAGGTATGTTCCTGGCACCTTTAGGAATGCTGGTATCAAAATGGGCAGCAATGATTGCCTTTATTGATTCAGGTAATGTGATTCTAGTAGTCATTATATGTTTCGGAAGTGCAGCGACTGCTTTTTACTGGACCAAATGGCTTGGAAAAATGACAGCTATTATGGCGAAAAGAGAGGACATTCAGAATAATGTTCATAAAGAAGAATGGATTGTTCTAGGAACACTTGCAGCCTTTACCATTATAACTATACTGATGTTCCCAGTGATTTCAAGTGCTATGATCGTACCTTATCTGGCCTCAGTATTTACAGACGTGAATGCGGCATTATTGCTTTCGGGTAATATGTTTATTATGACAGCAATGCTGGCCCTCGTTATACTTCTACCTTTGTTATTCTTCGGGAAAACCAACAAGAAGATTGTCCCAATCTATCTTTCAGGGGCTAACCTTGGAGATGATTTAACATTTACAGATTCTATGCAGAAACCAATGTCGGTTTCCTTAAGAAACTGGTATATGGAGGATTACTTTGCCGATGAGAAAATGTGCAGATACGGTGGAATTCTCTCAATGATAGTTATTGCTGGGGCGTTGGCTGTCTTGCTAGGAGGTGTGATCTAATGACGACTACTATTTTATGGGTGATTGCATACCTTGTACTTGCACCAGTTATTGGCGGCCTATTGGCTGGCGTTGACAGAATTATCACTGCGAGAATGCAGGGAAGATTCGGCCCACCAGTGCTACAGCCTTTTTATGATGTTTTAAAGCTTACTGAAAAAGAAGGCATCACAGTAAATAAAGTTCAGGATTTTTATGTTCTTTGCTTTTTTATCTTTGTTGTTATTACAGGATGCCTCTTCTTTGCCGGTGGAGATTTGCTTTTAGTGATTTTCGCACTGACGCTTGCTAGTGTATTCTTGATTATTGCAGCATTTTCATCGAATTCTCCCTATGCGCAGATTGGTGCTGAAAGAGAATTATTACAAATGATGGCCTACGAACCGATGGTTTTGTTGACCGCAGTTGGATTTTACATGTTTACAGGAAGCTTCAGAGTTTCCGGCATCCTTACCTATGGAACCATGCCTTTCTTTTATATGATTGGTATTTTCATTGGATTCGTGTTTATTCTTACAATAAAGTTTAGAAAGTCCCCATTTGACTTAAGTATGTCACATCATGCACATCAGGAGCTGGTAAAAGGATTAACAACTGAATTTTCAGGGAAGACTCTTGCGTTGATTGAAGTTGCTCACTGGTATGAAAACATATTTTTATTAGGATTTGTATTTCTGTTCTTTGCAAATGGAACAGCGTTCGGGACAGTGTTAGGACTTGTAGTTTGCCTTGTTACCTATTTTCTGGAAGTATTGATTGACAATAGCTTTGCAAGAATGAAATGGCAATTTGCGCTGAAGTCTTCATGGGTTATCACAATCACAGTAGGATTTATTAATTTAGTAGTTCTACAATTTATGCTTTAAGGAGGTGTAATAATGTCATATGTAACAAAATCACCATGGATCATTCATTACGACGGTTCAAGTTGCAATGGTTGCGACATAGAAGTATTGGCATGTCTTACACCTATGTACGACATAGAAAGATTTGGGATTATCAATACTGGCAATCCAAAACATGCAGATGTATTCCTTATAACCGGCGCAGTAAATGAGCAGAATAAGGGCGTAGTCAAGCAAATATATGAACAGATGCCAGAGCCAAAAGTGGTAGTGGCAATAGGAATATGTGCCACTTCAGGCGGAATATTTAAAGAATGCTATAATATCCTTGGGGGTACGGATACCGTCATACCAGTGGATGTTTATGTGCCTGGATGTGCGGCAAGACCTGAAGCAATTATTGATGGTGTTGTAAAAGGACTTGGTGTGTTAGCTGAAAAAAGAGCAGCAATGATTACTAAAACAGCTGCTGTGGCACAGGTAATAAGATCACAAAAAAATGAAACCGCAGAGGTTGAAAATGTAGAAGCAAAAGCTTCAGAAATTGAAATAAAGGAGGAAGCATAAGATGAGCGTTCAAAGTGTTAATGGCAGAAACTTCGTTCCTATCGATTCTTCTGACTTAATTGAAAAAATTACAGACTTGAAGGCAGATGGGTACAGACTTGGCCAGGCTTGCTGCACAAAAGTATCAGCAGGCTTTGAATTATTGTATTCACTGGATAAAGACAATAACTTGTTGAATTTAAAAGTAACCATTCCTGAGGAAGAAGAAATTATGAGTATTACAGGCATTTATTGGGCAGCATTCATTTATGAAAATGAAATGCAAGATCTCTTTGGTGTTAAAATTAAACATATGGCATTAAATTATGGTGGCAATTTCTTCAAGGTTTCCGAACCTACTCCGTGGAATCCAAAAAATTAAGAAAGGAAGATTATTATGGGTAAAAGAACGATTATTCCTTTCGGACCACAGCATCCCGTATTGCCAGAGCCAATACATCTTGACTTGGTAATTGAAGATGAAAGAGTTGTTGAGGCAATCCCTTCAATAGGGTTCATTCATAGAGGACTGGAAAAGCTGGTGGAAAAGAAGGAATATACCGAGATGGTATATGTTATAGAAAGAGTTTGCGGTATTTGCAGCTTTGGTCATGGATGGGGATATTGTGCAGCTGTAGAGGGCGCCATGAATATAGAAGTGCCTATAAGAGCTGAATATCTTAGAACCATCTGGCATGAGTTGTCAAGGATACACAGTCATATGTTATGGCTTGGGCTGACAGCAGACGGTTTTGGATTTGAAAGTTTATTTATGCATTGCTGGAAAATCAGAGAAACGATTTTAGACATTTTTGAAAAGACAACGGGGGGTAGAGTTATTTTTTCTGTATGTAAAGTTGGTGGATTAAGAAAAGATATCGATCAGGCAACTTTAATGGAAATTTCTGAACACTTAACTAAATTTAAAATTGAAATAATGGAACTTGCAAATGTATTTCTTGAAGATGAATCGGTTAAAAACAGGCTTTGCGGCGTTGGCTATCTTTCCAAAGAAGATGCCATGGAGCTTTGCGCGGTGGGACCAATGGCTCGAGCTTCCGGAATACGTATGGATATGCGTATTGATGGGGTTGGCGTTTATAATGAGCTTGGATTTGAACCTGTTACTACAGATGAAGGTGATTGCTACGGTAGAGTAAAGGTTAGAATACTTGAGGTATACCAATCTGTTGACTTAATCAAAAAAGCAATTGAGATGATCCCAGAAGGAGAAATTTCTGTTCCTGTATCTGGGCCTGTGACCGGAGAATATGTTGCCAGACTTGAGCAGCCTAGAGGAGAAGCTTACTACTACGCAAAGGGAAATGGAACCAAGTTCTTAGAAAGAATGAGGGTCAGGACACCTACTAACATGAATATACCGGCGCTTGTTAAGACTTTGCAGGGTTGTGATTTGGCTGACGTCCCAATGTTAGTGCTTACAATTGATCCTTGCATCAGTTGCACAGAAAGATAGGTGAGAGTACAGTGTTAGTATCAAAAATTAGTAAATTAGTTCTTCGCAGCTTGTTTAAAAAACCGGCAACTCTCATGTACCCAGTTATACCGAGAGAATGGCAGGAAAGAACAAGAGGCCATATTGGAATCGTGGTAGAAGACTGCATTTTATGTGGCATATGCGCAAAAAAATGTCCGACAAACTGCATTACCGTAGATAGAAATAAAAGAAAATGGATCATCGAAAGAATGCAATGCATCCAATGCGGATGTTGTACAGAAGTTTGCCCAAAAAAATGTCTGACAATGGAGCAAACTTATACAACCCCAGAAACATTTAAGATCATAGACACTTTTGATATTCCAAAGCCAGAACCAAAAGTAGTGCCGGCGCCAAACGCTGAAACGCTTGCGGAAGCAACAGAATAAAAGGGTACTATAGCTCATTTCTAGACAGGCGCTTTTGCGCCTGTCTTTTTTATCTTTAAGTAGCGCATAAAAAATCCTAAAAAGGCCTTAAAAGGCCTTAATGACTATGAGCTAATTAGGAGTTAACTATGAGAAAATATTAACAATTAAGGGTTTGGGGTTGAATGTGGAAACGAAATACTGTATAATGTATACGATATTCTGAACACTGAATATTTAAAATACTGTCTTGACAATACAATAGGATTCATATAATCTAAGAAGTAATTATAAAAAAAATGGAGGAAATCATGAGCAAAAAAACGATGAAAACAATGGATGGAAATACTGCGGCAGCCTATGTATCATACGCATTTACTGATGTTGCAGCAATTTATCCTATCACACCATCTTCAACTATGGCGGAAGTGGTTGATGAATGGTCAGCCTATGGAAAGAAAAATATTTTCGGCCAGACAGTAAAAGTTGCAGAATTGCAATCTGAAGGTGGCGCTTCTGGAACAGTTCACGGTTCCCTAGCTGCTGGCGCACTTACAACAACATATACAGCTTCACAGGGGTTATTACTTATGATTCCGAATATGTATAAAATGGCGGGAGAACTATTACCTGCAGTCTTCCATGTATCCGCAAGAACGCTTGCAGCACATGCACTTTGTATCTTTGGAGATCACTCTGATGTTATGGGAACTAGACAAACGGGGTTTGCTATGCTTGCATCCAACTCGGTGCAGGAAATTATTGATCTTGGAGGAATTGCCCATTTAGCAGCAATAAAGTCAAGGGTGCCGTTTCTACATTTCTTTGATGGTTTTAGAACTTCTCATGAAATACAAAAAATAGAAACCATAGACTATAAAGATTTTGAAAAATTGTTGGATATGGAAGCTGTTCAAGAATTTAGGGACCGAGCTTTAAATCCAGAGCATCCCGTCATACGGGGAACGGCTCAAAACCCTGATATATTTTTCCAAGCGAGGGAAGCTGCCAATCCGTTTTACGAGGCAGTACCTGGGATCGTAGTGAATTATATGAATGAAATCAGTAAAATTACAGGTAGAACCTATCATCCGTTTGATTATTCGGGAGCACCGGATGCAGAATATGTTTTAGTGGCAATGGGTTCTGTTTGCGAGACGATTGAAGAAACAATGGATAGAATGATAAAAGAAGGCAAAAAAGTTGGGCTTGTTAAAGTTAGACTTTATAGACCTTGGGTCAGTGAATTTTTCTTAGATGCTTTGCCTAAAACAGTGAAGAAGATAGCAGTGCTGGACAGAACAAAGGAGCCTGGCGCTCTTGGAGAACCCCTTTATCAGGATGTTATCACTACATTGTTCAATGAGCAGGATCCACCAAAAGTGTATGGCGGAAGATATGGTCTGGGATCAAAGGATACAACACCTCCAATGATTAAAGCTGTATTTGACAACCTGATGGCAGCAACGCCGAAAAGTCCGTTTACAGTTGGCATCGATGATGATGTAACAAATCTTTCGCTACCTTATGATTTTGAATATTCAACAGCGGCTGACGGAACAATAAATTGTAAGTTCTGGGGGTTGGGTTCCGATGGTACAGTTGGCGCAAATAAGACAGCCATCAAGATTATTGGCGACGAAACGGATAAGTATGCACAAGGATATTTTGCCTATGACTCAAAAAAATCTGGAGGCGTTACAATATCCCATTTACGATTTGGCAACACACCTATTAAATCAACCTATTTAATTAATGAAGCGGATTACGTGGCTTGTCATAATCAAGCTTATTTAACCCAATACAATATGACCCGGGACCTTAAAAAAGGAGGGACATTCCTTCTGAACTGCATTTGGTCAAAAGAAGAGGTTGAAGAAAATTTGCCGTCCTATGTTAAAAAAGAACTGGCTGAGAAACAGGCAAAATTCTACATTATAAATGGTACGAAATTAGGCGAAGAAATTGGATTGGGAAATAGAATTAATATGATTATGCAGGCAGCTTTCTTTAAACTTACAGGCGTAATTCCTCTTGATGATGCAGTTAAATATCTAAAAGAAGGAATAGAACACAGTTATGGGAAGAAAGGCCAGAAAATTGTCGACATGAATAATGCAGCAGTCGATAAAGGGATAAACGAGACGATTCTTATTGAAGTGCCTGAGGCGTGGAAAACATTAAAAGTAGAAAAAGCAGAGAAAGAAACGTTGCCAAAGTTCATTGAAGAAATTTTAGTCCCTATGAACAGACAAGAAGGCGATGACTTGCCAGTCAGTTCATTTAGTGGCAGAGAAGATGGTACGTTCCCTTCAGGGACCAGTGCATTTGAAAAACGCGGGATAGCGACATACGTTCCTAACTGGATAGCAGAAAACTGCATTCAATGCAACCAGTGTTCATTTGTATGCCCACATGCCGTTATTAGACCATTCCTTCTAAGTGAGGAAGAGGCAAAAGCGGCACCTGAAAGTTTTAATACCATTAAGGCAGGGGGCAAGGAGTTTGAAGGGCTGCAATATAAAATACAGGTTTCTCCACTAGATTGTACCGGTTGTGGAAATTGTGTAGATATATGTCCTGCAAAAAATAAAGCATTAGAAATGGTACACATTGCAGAAGCTGTAGCAAGCGAAAAAGAAAATTGGGACTTTGCATCAAAGCTTACAAATAAAAAGAAAACTTTTAATAAAGAAACAATCAAAGGCAGCCAGTTTGCCAAACCGTATTTTGAATTTTCAGGAGCCTGTGCAGGCTGTGGTGAAACACCATACGTAAAACTAATAACGCAACTCTTCGGAGACAGAATGATGATTGCAAATGCAACTGGTTGTTCTTCCATTTATGGCGGTTCAGCTCCTTCCATGCCATATTGCACGGATGAAGAGGGAAGAGGGCCTAGTTGGGCAAACTCACTATTCGAAGATAATGCAGAGTATGGCTACGGGATGTTGTTGGCAAACAAACAAATGAGAGAAAAAATCGAGCAGTCGATGAATGAAATTTTGGCGGGGCCTGCTCCTGAAGAGTTGAAAAAAGTTTGTGCAGAATGGCTCGAAAATATAAACAATAACACTGAATTAAGAACAAAGAGTGAAGCTGTCATGGCAATTCTTGAGGGATACGCTCCGACGGATGCTGCTCTAAAAGAAGCATGTGAAAGTATTACAGCTAGAAAAGACTTTCTTGTTAAAAAATCCTTCTGGGCTTTTGGCGGAGATGGATGGGCATACGATATTGGATATGGTGGACTTGATCACGTTTTGGCTTCAGGAGAAAATATTAATGTGCTTGTAATGGATACGGAAGTGTATTCAAATACAGGAGGGCAGGCTTCAAAATCCACCCCAGTGGCAGCAATTGCAAAATTCGCGGCATCAGGAAAAAGAATTAAGAAGAAGGACCTTGGTATGATGGCAATGGCATATGGTTATGTGTATGTTGCCCAGGTTGCAATGGGGGCTGACAAGTCTCAGCTTATGAAGGCGATGATAGAGGCGGAAGCTTATGATGGACCATCCCTTATTATAGCGTACTCCCCATGCATTAACCATGGATTGAAAAAGGGTATGGGCAAAACGCAGGAGAATATGAAAGATGCTGTTACTTCAGGGTATTGGAATCTTTACAGGTTCAATCCAGCAGCGAAATTGGCAGGCAAAAATCCATTTACAATGGATTCAAAAGCCCCAACGACCAGCTTTAGAGAATTCATTCTGGACCAGACAAGATATTCATCCTTATCAAAAGAATTCCCGGATGTGGCAGAGAAGCTGTTTGCCTTGACCGAAGAAAATGCAAAGGAAAGGTATTCTTCCCTGCTGAAATTGACGGATTAAGAGTTCGGAAAAAAACGAATTAGAAAAGAGGTGCATGATGAAAGAACTTTTTAGAAATTGGAACTATGCAAAGCATGCCTGCGCTGTAACGACGATTTATGTGACGGCAAGTATTGTTGGAAATTTGTTATTGGGAACGCCAGAAAAAATGAAGAATGCGGAGTGCGGGTCTGTTTCAAAATGTGTAAAACAACTTTCAAAAAAAGAAAAGATCTTTAATGCAGCAGTTGCCGGTTGCTATCTATTCGATATGACAGCAACATATGGCATCATTAAACTTCTTCAAAAGAAAATTGGCAAGTAGTTGAGGCAGTGAACTGTTTCGAACGAAATTTGCGAAAAGGAATGAAAGCAAAATTAAATAGGCACAGTGAAAGCAAAATAAATAAGGCACAGTGAAAGCAAAAATTAAAAAAATTTTTAAATGAAGGATTCTCCTAATATAAGGGGAATCCTTTTTTTGTGGTGCGCTCAGCATGGGCGCACCACAAAAAAGGAAAGGATTGTTTTTATCTTCAGACATGTAAGACTATCCAAGGCAGACCGAAAAAATATGATGAAGAACATTCGAATCCGGCCTGTTTTATCACCCCAATGAAGTTAAATTTCATACTTTTGAGCGTTAGGGGGTGAAAAAGAATAACTAATTATCATCCGAACCGTTTTTCCCTCTAATTTACTCCGCTTTATTATGATAAATTTCATACTTTAAGCCTTTATACATGAAAAAGGATAATCATTTCAAATCTATTGTCATACTTTTATCTCAAATCTTAAGAATGGTATAATTTTTTATGATTTCCATTCATTTTTCTCGTATTTATGATAAAGAGTTATCGCTTTTCATTAAAATAGTGCCCTCGGGAGATAACCAGTTATCTCCCGGCCTGTTTTATCACCGCAATGAAGTTGAATTTCATATTTTTGAACGTTTAGGGGCGAAAAAGGATAACTAAGTATCCTCGAAACCGTTTTTCGAAAGAAACATGACCCAGGCATCTTGTCCTGCAAAGAAACATGACCCAGGCATCTTGTCCTGCAAATAAACAACCCCCAGGCATTGTCCTGACGGACAATGTCTAGGGGATCTCATATGAATTAAGTTGTCTATATTATTGATTGTGTCATCTTTGCCATTAGACTGGCATTTTTGCTTTGATCTACCATTAGACTGGCATTTTGCCTTGATCTACCATTAGACTGGTATTTTGCCTTGATCTACCATTAGGCTGGTATTTTGCCTGAATCTACCACCAGGCTAAAATTATTCAAATCTTAATGAGATTTTATTCAAACATTCTTGAGATTTTATTTAAATCTTGCTCGCAATGATTGCTGTTATTTGTTACCTTTTTTTAAACCCATCAGTTCATCTGTAAAGATTCTGGCGTCCATCAACTTTGGTGCAACCTTCATCATTGGGACAAAGTCCATTAAATCAAGAATATCTTTTTGCAGGTCGACGCCGGGCGCTATTTCAACGAGATGCAGGCCATCTTCTCTTAGCTCGAACACTGCTCTTTCGGTGATGTACATGACCGGTTGACCAACTTTAGTAGCGTAGGCGCCACTGAAAGTAACCTGCTCCACATGGTCTAAGAATTTTTTCTCCGCACCCTCATGAAGAATCTTCAGCTGCCCATCCTTGATTTCAGCTTTAAACCCTCCAGCGGTAAACGTTCCGCAAAAGAATACTCTTTTCGCATTTTGAGTAATATTAATAAAACCGCCGCAGCCAGCTATCCTTGGGCCGAACTTGCTTACATTTATATTGCCTTCTTTATCTGCCTGAGCAAGGCCTAGAAAGGCAAAATCTGCTCCGCCACCGTCATAAAAGTCAAACTGCTCATGATGGGAGAGGAGGCATTCGGGATTGACTGATGCGCCAAACTGAGACCCTCCGCAAGGGACACCACCAACAGGGCCGGCTTCTACTGTAAGGGTCATCCAATCAAGAATGCCTTCTTCATTTGCAACTGCTGAAACATATTCAGGGATTCCTATTCCAAGATTTACAACTGTATCTACCGAAAGCTCCATAGCAGCTCTTCGTGCAATGACTTTCTTAGGACTTAGTGGCGGAATCGGAATGCCATCAACAGGAGCACGTTGCACTCCGCAAACAGAAGGGTCAAAATCAATATCAAAGGATTGTTGGTGATCAATGGGATCTTCCGTTATGACTAGGGCATCCACATATATTTTAGGAAGCCTTACCAATCTTGGATCCAATGTCCCGGCCTCAACTATTTTTTTTACTTGAACGATTACTGTGCCACCACTGTTTTTAACAGCCTGTGCAATAGCGGTGGTTTCTCCAGGCCCAATTTCATCTTGCATGGTTACATTGCCAAGTTCATCGGCATAAGAACCTCTGATGAAAGCCACATTGATAGGGAAAGATTTGTATAGTAGTTTTTCTTGCCCTAAAATATCAATAAGTTCAACGAGATTTTCGGTAGTGATTGAATTCAGCTTACCACCTTCCAATCTTGGATCCACAAAGGTGTTCAGGCCCACATGGGTGATGGTACCTATTTTATGGGCGGCGATATCTCTGCTGAGTTGGGACAAGGTCCCTTGAGGAAAATTGTATCCTTCCATTTCGTTGTTTAAAATCATTTTGCCAATAGCAGGAGCCGTGTTGTAATGCCCTGCAATCATTCTTTTTAGCATGCCTTTATGTGCGAAATGTTCTGCTCCCCGGCCGTCTCGGTTGCCTTGTGATCCTGGGAAAAAATAGGTAAGATTATTTGGTTCGCCGGTTTCAAGAAATCTTTTTTCTAAAGCCTTTGTTAAGGCTTCAGGGCAACCGCTTCCAACAAAACCGCTGGTTGTGATTGTGTCGAAGTTTTTTACCAGTAATGAGGCCTCTTCAGCCGTTATTATTTTTTTGGTGCGCATATTTTACTCCATATCTACTATTATTTGTTTTCAAATTTTGCCGGTCTTTTTTCAAGGAAAGCGGTCATCCCTTCTGTCCTGTCTTCTGAACAGAATGGGGCAGTACAAGCTTCACCTTCAAGGGCAACACCAGTTTTTAAATCAAGCATAATGCCCTGGTTGACAGCAATCTTTAGCGCCTTTATAGCAATCGGTGCTTTTGCCATGATTGTGTTTGCTATTGTTTCACATGTGGAAATAAGATCTTCAGCAGGAACAACCTTTTCAACTAGACCAATTCTTAAAGCTTCTTCAGCGCCAATGATTTCGGCGGTCATCATCATATATTTTCCCATGCCTTTTCCTACTAATCTAGGAAGTCTTTGCGTTCCACCGAATCCAGGAATTATTCCAAGATTCACTTCAGGCTGACCAAATTTGGCATTGACTGATGCGATTCTAATGTCACAGGCCATCGCCAGTTCACATCCGCCGCCTAATGCAAAGCCGTTTATAGCGCCGATGACAGGCTTGCTGATTTCTTCGATGTGATTCATTACTAAAGCGCCTTTTTTCATTAATTCGTGGCCGTCAATACCGGATAAAGCTACCATTTGAGAAATATCGGCACCTGCAACAAAAGCTCTGCCTTCTCCAGTTAATATAACTGCTTTTACCTCAGGATCCTTGTCAGCAGTGGTGAACGCTTCGAAAAGTTCTTCTAAAACTTCTTCGCTTAAAGCGTTTAGTGCTTTTGGTCTGTTCACAGTAATGGTGGCGATATTGTTTTTAACCTCATACTTTAAATTCTGAAACATAATTAACTTCCTTTCTTAATGTATAATTAATAAAGTTCAACTAAATTAAACTATACTAGTTCTTATTGCCTATTGCAATTTATTTTATACTATGAATACTAACACTTTGATAATCATTTATCAAGTGAAAATATGAATTTAATGGTAATTTAACTGTAAAACTGCGGTATTTGGGATAATGTATTGTGTATACATGTAAATTCTGTTAAATATTTATCAAAATCTATTGAAATCTCAAATAATATATATTATAATGGATTTAAAAATATAACAAAATTATTACTAAATGGAGGTTTAAAATGGCAAACTTATTCTCAATCCCACAAGTTATTATTTCTGGTGAAAAAGCGCTACAGATGAGCGGGCAACATCTTAAAGGATATGGCAAAAAAGCGTTGATTGTTACAGATGATATGATGGTTCAGCTGAGCAACGTAAAAAAACTAACAGATGAATTAGATGAAATTAATGTTTCTTATGTAATATATTCAGACGTAAATACGGAACCAACACATTCAATGGTTGATCAGGGTGTGAAAATATATAAAAAAGAAAAATGCGAATTCATTATAGGAATCGGCGGCGGAAGCCCAATGGATACAATGAAGGCCATAGGCGCGGTTGTTACAAATGGAGGAAATATTTGCGATTATGTTGGAAAACTAATTGAAAATCCATTGCCACCACTTGTTGCAATTCCCACCACAGCAGGAACAGGTTCAGAGGCTACCAAGGTATCAATCATTACAAACACGAATACCGATGTGAAGATGCTGCTAAATAATTCGAAGCTTATTCCAAATTTGGCAATTGTTGACCCGGTATTTACACTTACCGTTCCGCCAGCAGTTACTGCAGCAACCGGCGTGGATGCCCTTACCCATGCCATAGAGGCTTATACCTCATTGAAGGCATTTTCTATGAGTGACATTTATGCGATTTCAGCTGTAAAAAGAATTTTTGATAATATTTACGAAGTGTATGCTAACGGATCAAATGTGCAGGCAAGAAGAGAAATGGCCATTGCATCTCTTGAAGCAGGGATCGCTTTCAGTAATGCTTCCGTTACAGTAGTACATGGCATGAGTCGCCCAATCGGGGCCATGTTCCATATCCCACATGGTCTTTCAAATGCCATGCTTTTAAAAGTATGCTTACCATATATTAAACCAGGAGCAACGGCAAGATTAAATCACTTGGCAAAGGAAATAGGTGTTTTCAGACAGGGAATGACGCCAGATGAAGGTGCAGAAGCTTTCGTTGTGGCAACAATTGCCTTGCTCAGAACCTTAAACATCCCATCGCCGGCAGAATTCGGCATCAGCAGAGATGAATTTTTTAAAGCAGTACCGAAGATGGCCGTAGATGCCTTGGCAAGTGGAAGCCCTGGAAATACACGACGTATTCCAAACGAAGAAGAAATAGAAGAATTATATAAGAAACTTTGGTATTAAGCGCATATTTTGTATACAGAATATGTGATGGTAGAAGGCATATAAGGGTATAACTTTATTGACTAGGCCAGGCGAATCATATAAACTATTACCATGGGCCTTCTTTTTGAAGGCCACTTAGATATTAAATTTATAGAAGATAAAAAACAGGAGGAAAAACAAAAATGGATTTCAAGTTAAATAAAACACATTTACTACAGCAAGAAATGTTTCGTAGATTTGCAGAAAACGAAGTGAAACCACTTGCAGAAGAAATGGATGAAACAGAAATATACAACCTAGAGCTTCTTGCAAAGATGCATAAGGTTGGATTGATGGGGATCCCTTACGCAAAGGAATACGGTGGAGTAGGCGGTGACTATTTAGGGTATGCACTTGCGATGGAAGAAATTTCAAAGCATGACGGGAGTTCTGGGATAACAATTTCAGTACATACTTCTTTGGCCTGTTCATGCGTGAACGATTTTGGAACCGAGGAACAAAAGCAAATGTGGTTAAGACCCATGGTGGATGGATCCA
>JBBRXC010000037.1:0-13723 GCA_038248745.1 Peptostreptococcales bacterium
GGGGTACGACTTGGAACCTTTACGGTTCCTGGAGATGGATTTATAGCATTTAAACCAGTCTTTGAAGAATTGGAACGTCAGGATTATGAAGGATGGATGGTAGTTGAAGCGGAGCAGGACCCTGCTGTTGCTGATCCATACGAATATGCGCTGAAAGCCAGAAAATATATTCATGAGTTGACAGGTTTATAACCTTGGAGATATTTTTATAAGAAAGGGAAAAGCGGATGAAAAATAAATTGAAAGTTGGGATTATAGGTGTTGGTAGAATAGGAAAAGTTCATACCTTAAGCATACTCAATTATATGCCTGAAGTAGAAATCAAGGCAATTTCAGATATCAATCTGGAAGGAGCCAAAGAGTGGGCAACCCAAAATGGCATACCACATTATTATCAGGATTATAAAAATATATTGAATGATTCGGAAATCGATGCAGTTCTCATTTGCTCCTCGACAGATACACATTCCAGTATTTCGGTTGAAGCTGCAGAGGCAGGGAAACATATTTTTTGTGAAAAACCGGTTGATTTGACCATAGAAAAAGTTGAGGCAGTGATCGAAGCTGCAAAGAGAGAAAATGTCAAACTGCAAATTGGTTTTAATAGGAGATTTGACCATAATTTTAAAAAAGTTAGAGAACTTATTAAAGATGGCATCCTGGGAGAAATTCAGATTCTTAAAATCACCTCAAGAGATCCGGAGCCCCCTTCGGCCCAGTATGCAGCTGCGTCTGGTGGAATGTTTATGGATATGACCATTCATGATTTCGATATGGCAAGGTTTATGATGGGATGTGAGCCTACAGAAGTTTATGTGGCTGCCGCTTGTTTGGTAGATCCGGCCATTGGAGAAGCAGGGGATGTTGACACTGCTGTGATAACAATCAAATTTGAAAATGGTGGACTTTGTGTGATAGACAACAGCAGAAAAGCTGCCTATGGATATGATCAAAGAGTGGAAGCTTTTGGTTCAAAAGGCAAAGCCGAAATTGAAAATGATACCCCTTCTACAGCGGTTTGGAGCACGCAAGATGGTGTATATAAAGAGAAACCAAAATATTTCTTTTTGGAACGATATATGGATTCCTTTGCTGAAGAAATGAAACAGTTTGTTGCAGCAATAATCAATGATACTGAAACACCGGTTGTTGGATTTGATGGATTGCAACCAATAAAAATGGGTTTGGCAGCAAAAAGATCTGTTGCAGAAGGAAGACCTGTGAAATTGTCAGAGTTTATTTAAGGGTTTAATTGTCTGAGGTTATTTATGATATTAGCAGAATAGTCTGTTGATATAAATATTAAAATGGAGGAGAAAAAAATGAAAAAAATTCTAATTTTAATGCTCGCCCTTGTCCTAGCTTTAGGGACATTTACGGCTTGTGGCGGCGCAGCAGAAGAACCAGCAGCAGAAGGTGTTACAATAGGTTTTGCAAGCAGTAACCTGAATGATACCGGACAAACATTCATCGCAGATGCAGCAGTTGCATATGCAGCTGAAAACAACATTACCATCGACGTGCAAGATGCACAGGAAGATGTTGTAAAACAGCAGGACCAGGTAAATGCATTAATTGCGAAGGGCGTAGATGCTCTTGTCGTTGTTCCAGTTGACACAAGTGCAATGGGAGCAATCACAGATGCTGCAGCAGCAGCAGGGATTCCACTAGTTTATGTTAACAGGAATCCGTTTGGTGAAGCTACTCCTCCTGCAGGCGTATTCTACATTGGATCAAAAGAAGTAGTTGCCGGAGAACTTCAGGGAAATGCGTTAATTAAACTGATGGGAGAAACTGGCGGCGTTGCTATCTTAATGGGAAAATTAGATAATGAAGCAGCAGTAAAAAGAACAGAAGGAAATAAGAATGTTTTAAGCAAGATTTCTGGAATCACCATTTTAGCTGAAGAAACTGGAAACTGGCAGAGAGACCAAGGCATGAGCTTAACTGAAAACTGGTTAACAGCTTATGGCGATAAGTTAAATGCTATTCTTGCCAACAATGATGAAATGGCGCTTGGTGCTGTTCAAGCATTACAGGCAGCTGGAAGAACAGATATCATGGTACTTGGCGTAGATGCTATTCCTGATGCCAAAACTGCAGTTGCAGATGGCACTCTTGCAGGGACTGTTTTACAGGATTTGGCTGGACAAGGAAAGGGAGGCATGGAAATTGCTAACAAAGCAGCTATGGGAGAAACTCCAGATCAGGTTACATGGATTGACTTCGTTTCAGTAACACCAGAAAATGTAGCAGATTTTAAGTAATAAATGAAATATTGGGGGGAGAAAAGAGTTCCTCTTTTCTCCCCTATACCATATTGCATGCCGAAAGGAAAAAACTATGGAAAAACAGAAATATCTCGTGGAGATGAAAAATATTGTTAAAAATTTCCCTGGGGTCCAGGCTTTACGGGGTGTTGATTTAAATGTAGGGTATGGAGAAATTCATTCATTGGTAGGAGAGAATGGTGCAGGGAAATCTACACTGATGAACTGCCTGGTAGGGATGCTATCTCCAACTTCTGGACAGATTTATTTCGACGGGAAAGAGATCTCTAATTACAACACATCAGATGCATTGAAAATGGGAATTTCAATGATTCACCAGGAACTTAGCCCCATCATGTATAGAACAATCATGGAAAATATATGGCTGGGAAGAGAACCTAAAAATAAATTTGGTCTTGTTGACCATAAAAAAATGTACGATATGACAAAAGAAGTCTTGCAGACGATCAATCTTGATGTGGACCCGAAAAAACTAATGGTAGAATTGACAATAGCCAAAATTCAAATGATCGAAATTGCTAAAGCGATTTCTTATAATGCAAAATTGATAATAATGGATGAACCAACTTCGGCCTTGACAAAAAAAGAGGTTGTGCAGCTTTTTGGCATCATGAAAAAGTTAAAAGAGGATGGTAAATCTTTAATTTATATATCTCATAAATTAGATGAAATATTTGAAATCAGTGATAAAATTACTGTTTTTCGTGATGGGACATGGATTGGAACTGAAGATAAGGACAAATTCGATGTTCAGTCACTTATTAAAATGATGGTTGGGCGAGATGTAACAGAGATGTTTCCTAAGGTGGACTGCGCCATAGGAGAGATCAAACTTGAAGTACAAGGCTTATCTGACATCGGAAGATTTAAAGATGTCTCCTTTGCGGTCAGAAAAGGAGAAATATTTGGGATTGCAGGGCTTGTAGGTGCTGGAAGAACAGAGGTTATTGAAACACTGTTTGGCATCAGAAGGAAAACAGCTGGCCATGTCTTTATAGATGGAAAAGAAGTTGATATAAAAACACCGATGGATGCAGTGAAAAATAAAATTGCACTGCTTACTGAGGACCGGCGGCTTGACGGTATTTTTCCGGGCTTGACGGTATTCCAAAACACAATTATTGCCAACTTGAGGAGTTATGTGAAAAAAAATGGATTGCTGGATAACAAAAGAGCTTTAGGTGATGTGGAAAGTTATGTGAAAGCAATAAAAATTAAAACACCAACCATTGAACAGATCATCAGTAATTTAAGTGGCGGGAATCAGCAGAAAGTGCTAGTGGCCAGATGGCTTCTGACAAAGCCGGAAATACTGATTTTGGATGAACCTACACGAGGCATCGATGTGGGAGCAAAAGCAGAAATCCACAAATTGATTACTGCTCTAGCGGGAGAAGGCAAAAGCATTATTATGGTATCTTCTGAACTTCCAGAGGTAATGGGAATGAGTGATAGAATCATGGTCATGCATGAGGGTAAAGTAACAGGAATCATAGAAAATAGAAAAGATTTATCGCAGGAGGAAATAATGAATTATGCCACTGGGAACGCCTCCGCCAATCAACTTGAAATGTAAAAGGAGTGAAATACGATGAGTGAGAAATTAAAAAATCTTGTAAGTGAAGTTGAGAACGCAGGCGAGTTGAAATCGACTATGTCCACAGATAATAAGATGCTACTTTATCTGAAAAAGTATGGCATTATATTCGCGCTAATTCTCTTGATTGTTGGGATATCCATCGCTGAACCAAAATTCCTGAACCCGATAAACATATTCAATGTACTGACTCAAAGCTCGATTTATGGTATCATGGCACTTGGCATGACGTTAATTATTATAGGCAAAGGAATTGACCTTTCCGTTGGATCAGTTCTTGCGTTTTCTGGAATTGTTGCTGCAAGTTTGGGACAGGTTGCAACAGCCACCACCAAATTTTTCCCGAATCTGGGAGAAATGCCAGTCATCGTTCCAATCCTAGCTGCTTTAGTAATAGGCGCTTTGATCGGTGCAATAAACGGTGGATTAATCGCTTACACTGGTATCCCGGCTTTTATAGCAACCTTGGGTATGATGACAATGGCAAGGGGTGCCACCTTAATGTATACGTCAGGGAAACCAATCACTCAGCTCACACCTGATTTTCTCTTCCTTGGAGGTAAAATAGGAATCATCCCAGTTCCGGTCATGATTTATGCGTTAATGGCCGCAATTACCTGGGTGCTTCTCAATTATACTAGTTTTGGTAAAAACATTTATGCCATTGGTGGAAATATTAAAGCAGCAGAGATTTCTGGTGTAAATGTCAAAAAAAATCTTCTTCTTCTTTATGCATACTGCGGATTGATGGCAGCCGTTGCTGCCATCGTGTTCGCAGGACGTGTAGGGAGTGTTCATCCTGGCGCAGCTGTAGGCTATGAATTAACGGCCATTGCAGCTTCCGTCATAGGAGGTACAAGCTTTGATGGAGGTATTGGAACCGTTGGTGGTGCGGTTATTGGCGCCCTGGTTCTGGGGGTACTTCGTAATGGATTGACTTTACTTGGTGTTCAGGCTTACTGGCAGCAAATCCTTGAAGGAATGATTATCATCGTAGCAGTTATTATCGACATGAGAAAAAATTCTAAAAAGAAGTAAGCAATTAAAAAGGAGAAAAAAATGAATAAATTATTGGAAATGAGAAACAAGTTCCCACAGACAAAAGTATGGAATGACTCATGCTCCGTGAAAGAACTACAATACTGTATGGAGAATGGAGGCGTTGGGGCAACCACGAATCCAGTCATTGTAAAAAATGTTCTGGAAAAAGAACTTGCTGATTATGCAGAGTATATTAAGAATCTAATCGCAGCCAATCCTACAGCATCGGAAGATGAATTGGCATGGGATATCATCGAAAAGTTTGCCATTGATGGCGCAAAAATACTTGAACCGGTTTTTAATACAAAAAATGGGGAAGGTAAAATTTCTATTCAAACAAATACAAAAAATTATAAAAACACTGAAAAGCTTGTGGAGCAGGCGGTATATTTTGACACACTTGCGCCAAACATGCAGGTTAAAATGCCAGCTACTGCAGCAGGTATAAAAGCATTTGAAGAGGCAACTTATAGAGGTGTCAGCATAAATGCAACTGTTTCGTTTACGGCAACACAAGCAATTGCAGTTGGAGAAGCTGTACAAAAGGGACTCGACAGAAGAACGGCAGAGGGCCTTGATAACTCTGAAATAAGCCCAGTTTGTACAATAATGGTTGGGAGAATGGATGACTGGCTGAAGGCTGCCGCGGAAAAAGCAGGAATAGCGGTTTATCCTCCAGCACTTGATATGGCAGGCGTGGCATGTGTTAAAAAAGCTTACAAGGTCTATAAGGAAAGAGGGTATCAGTGCAAAATGTTGTCGGCGGCATATAGAACCCCGCTTCACTGGCTGGAATTTATCGGTGGTGATATAGTTTTGACCATACCTTATAAATATCAGGTGATGTTTAACAGCTCGGATTTTGAAATCGTTGAGAGAATGAATGATGAGGTAGACCCATATTACATTAAAGAATTAAGAAAACTTCCTGATTTTGTGAAAGCATATGATCATATGGAAATAGAAGACTTTGATACTTTTGGTGTCGTGAATAAAACGTTGGATCAGTTTGCACATGGCTATGATGATCTGGTGAATATTTTGAGAAAATTTATGTTTAAGTATTAAGAGTAATTGGAAATGACCTGTTCTGACTGGGGGATGTTATATAAAAGCAAACCGCGAATCAAGTCAGAACAGGTCATTACTGTTTCCATTGAATGAAGAAAGGGATTGAAATGTTAATTGAATTAAAAGAAATTCGTCATGGATTTAATGAAATAACAAATATGGACGCTGTGGGAGCTGAAACGCTCATGGACATTGGCATATATAAAATGTCAGCAGGAGAAACGACTAAGTTTTTGGATGAGGAAAAAGAAACGGCTTTTTCTCTTTACAACGGACAAATAGAATTTAGTTGGGAGGGAAATCATAAGATTAGAGAAAGAACCTCCTTATTTGATGAAAACCCAATCGTACTTCATGTTGGAATAGGCGTAGAAGTAATGCTGAAAGCGAATGCCGATGCTGAAATATTAATTCAGAAAACAATGAATGAGAAGAAATTCCCTTCAAAGTTCTATGAAGGGTCAGATTGTAGATCAGATATTTTCGGAGAAAATGTCTGGGGAGACACAGCGAAAAGGGTTGTTCGTACAGTATTTGACTTTGCCAATGCACCTTATTCAAATATGGTCATTGGAGAGGTTATAAATGCTCCCGGTAAATGGTCCAGTTACATCCCCCACAGTCATGACCAGCCGGAAGTATACTATTACAGATTTGATAGAAAGCAAGGTTTTGGTGCCGGATTTGTTGGGGAGGATGTGTATAAGATCGTTGACAACAGTGCCCTGTGTATCACTGGAGGCCCCACACATCCACAGGTTACTGCCCCTGGATATGCCATGCATTACACTTGGATGATTCGTCATCTAAAAGACAATCCGTGGACAAATCGAGTCAATGACCCCGCCCATGTCTGGCTTCTTGAACCGGACCCTGAAATCTGGGAACCAAAATAACGGATAAATGGGATTGGTTGAATTGCATTTATGACGTATATAGTTTAATAATTTATCGGTAATCCCCATAGGGCAGATTGGATATATCTGCCCTTTTTATATTTGTATTTCCATTCAGGTATGATATAATTATTATTCAAAGGATACGAATTGAATAATTATATAAAATGAGTTGATAGATTAAAATGGGACAAATTGAAAAGGAGAACCAACATGAATAAGAAATTTATAATGTTAATGGTATTTGTTTTGCTGCTGACAGGGATGATGAGTCTTGCTGGCTGTGGGAACACGGACGAGAAAGTGATGAAAGAATATAATGTAACTCTTTATTTTGCAAATGATGAATATGTGCAGACCGGTGATGAAAGTCTTGATAAGATGATTGTTTTAAAAGATTATAAAATGGAAAGTGAAGAAGGGAACCAGTATATGGTTCTAGTGGACAGTGCCTTGCGAAATGCCGCTAAAGAGGTAGAAGGTGCGGATACATTAATTGTTGATAAAATTGTTTTCAATAAAGTAAGCGTTGATGGAGGAATGGCAACGGTTGACTTGGCAGGCGCAACCTTGAACGGAGGGTCTTTGGAGGAAACCTATGTGATCAGCCAGATTGTGGACTCTTTGATAGCTAGCTTTGAGGAAATCGATAGCGTTCAATTCTTAGTGGATGGGGAGCAGGCAGAAAGCCTCATGGGACACTTTGATGCCACTGACCCTTTTACAGAAGGGGTTATAAACTAAAAACATATTAAGTTACGTATATAAATGCTTAGCAATATAAAAAACAGGGTTAGCTATATTAAGTTGGGAGAAAAATAAAAAATGAAAAATTATGAAATCAGAGATATTAATTTGGCACCTTTAGGAAGGCAAAAAATTGATTGGGTGAAAAACAACATGCCTCTTCTTTCCGGAATGGAAGAAGAATTCAAAAAAAACAAACCGTTCCAAGGGGTTAAAATTTCATTATCTGTGCATATGGAGGCCAAAACGGCTTATCTATGTGAAGTGCTAGCGGCTGGAGGTGCACAGATGTCAGTCACCGGGAGTAATGTCTTGTCAACGCAGGATGATATCGCGGCAGCATTGGCGGTAACCGGGATGAAAATTTTTGCGGTCCACGGTGCAACTGATGAGGAGTATAATCGTCATATTGAAATGGCTCTTGAGCATAAGGCAAACATCATTATTGATGATGGGGGAGACCTTGTTGGGATGATTCATCATACGAGACCGGATCTTGGTGAAGAAGTTTGGGGTGGATGCGAAGAGACCACAACTGGGGTCATTAGACTAAAGGCAATGGAACGTGAAGGAATATTAAAATTCCCTATGGTTGCAGTAAATGATGCGCAGTGCAAACATTTATTTGACAATAGATATGGAACGGGACAATCGGTTTGGGACAGCATTATGAGAAATACAAACCTTATTATAGCAGGGAAAACTGTTGTTGTATGCGGCTATGGCTGGTGCAGCAGAGGAATCGCCATGAGGGCAGCAGCTCTGGGGGCTAACGTCATTGTCACTGAAATCAATCCAGTAAAGGCGATCGAGGCGAAAATGGACAGTTACAGCGTGATGACCATGAATCAGGCTGCTCCTTTGGGAGATATTTTTGTGACGGCTACCGGATGCAATCATACCATCACCGTTGAACATATGTTAGCAATGAAAGATCGGGCTATTCTTTGCAATGCGGGACATTTTAATGTTGAAATCGATATGGCTGGCCTTGAAAATGCAGCCTTGGAAAAAAGAGAAACCAGGAAAAATATTATGGGATATAAATTGGCAAGCGGCAAATGGGTAAACATTATTGCCGAAGGGAAACTGGTAAATATAGCGGCGGCTGATGGACATCCAGCTGAAATCATGGACATGAGCTTTGCGGTACAGTGCCTCTCTGCATTATTTATAAAAGACAACTATAAAAGTCTTGGAAACAAGGTAATCGACGTCTCCGGAGAGATTGATGAGATCGTTTCCAGAAGAAAGCTGGCCAGTTGGCATATTGAAATCGATAGTCTTACGGAAGCCCAGATGAAATATTTAAACAGTTGGGAGGTTTAAGAGATGAAATATGCGTCGAGAATTGAGTGTTTGTCAGATAAATCACTGCTTAACGCTTTTGAAATCCCGCAAACAAAAGACATGATTTCCTTTTCTGCAGGGGTTCCATCCCCAGAAACCTACCCCCTTGATGCCATCAAGGATTCTTTTGTAAAGGTCATTGAAGCATCGGGAAGAGAAGCTTTAAGTTATGGCTCCACAAGTGGCTTCCCTAGGCTTAGAGAGATTATTGGCAGCAGGCTGGAAAAAAAGTTTGGTCTTAAGTACAGTCTTGACGAAATAATCATTACCAGCGGTTCACAGCAGGGACTGGATATGAGTGGGATGCTTTTTGTCAACAAGGGAGACGTGGTGTTATTTGAAAATCCATCCTATCTAGGCGCCGTCAATTCCCTGAGAGCGCATGAAGCGAAGCTTATTGCAATTGATATAGACAGCGAAGGAATCTGTATTGACAGCTTGAAAAAAGCATTGGACAAGTATGGGGAAAAAGTGAAAATGATTTATGTAAATCCGGACTTCCAAAACCCGACGGGTAGAAGTTGGAGTCATAGCAGAAGGGTTGACTTTATGGAAACCATGAGCCATTATGATATTCCTATTTTAGAGGATGCGGCTTATGCGGAATTGTCTTTCGAAAAAAAGCTTGAAAAACCATTGGCTTTTTATGATAAGAATGATCAGGTAATATATCTGGGAACATTTTCTAAAACATTTTGCCCAGGATTGAGGGTTGCTTGGTTATGTGCCCCAAGGCCTATTATGGAAAAATATCTTCTGCTAAAAAATGCAGCAGATTTATCTTCTTCCGCGATAGCACAGAGACAAATGGCTTACTATTTGGACCATTACAGCCTAGACAGTCATATTGAATGGATTACAGGCATTTACAAGGCGAGAAGAGATTTAATGGCAGAAGTAATTGACGATAAATTTCCCAAAACTGTCTGCTATAAAAAACCGGGGGGAGGTCTTTTTATCTGGCTGGAACTTCCGGTGGGGAAAGACGGCAGAGAACTACTTCAGCGGGCATTAGAAGAAAAAGTGTCGTTTATTCCTGGCACCTCTTTTTACCCTGCGGGAGATAGACATAATGAAATCAGATTGAATTTCTCTAATATGGAACCAGATAAAATCATTGAAGGCATGAGTATATTGGCAAATATTACAGCTAAATATTTAAAAGAATAAATGGAGGAAAAGGATATGGAAAAATTAAGAGGAGCCTGTTTGATAGGTCAATCGGGTGGACCAACATCGGTCATCAATGCTAGCGCATTGGGTTGCATAGAAACGGCAATAGCAGAGGAGTGCATTACAAAAGTTTATGGTGCTGCAAACGGCATTAGAGGCCTGCTTGACGGCTTGCTTTATGATCTTGACATGGAAGATCCAGCGGAATTGCATCTTCTAAAGCATACGCCATCATCAGCACTGGGTTCATGCAGATATAAACTGGCAAAAGCTGAAGAAAATGATAAAGACTATAAAAAAATACTGGAAATTTTCAAAAAATATGATATCCGGTATTTCTTCTATAATGGTGGAAATGACTCAATGGATACCTGTAACAAAATCAGCAAGTTCTTGCTGAAAAATAATTATGAATGCAGAGTAATGGGTATTCCCAAAACAGTTGACAACGATCTGGATTTAACAGATCACTGCCCAGGCTATGGAAGTGCTGCAAAATATATCGCCACAACCTGCATGGAAGTATATCGTGATGCCACGGTGTATGGCGAAGGATCTGTCACGGTATTGGAAATAATGGGTAGGAACGCTGGATGGTTAACCGCAGCATCCACCCTTGCAACAGAAAATGGTGCTGGTCCGGAATTGATTTATCTCCCTGAAATTGCCTTTGATATGGAAAAATTCATTACAGACATTAAAGGGGTGTTAGCAAATAAAAAAGATGTTATGATAGCCGTCTCAGAAGGCATAAAAGATAAAGATGGCGTTTATATTTCATCCTACTTTGAAGACAAGGAAAAAGATAAGGATGCTTTCGGTCATATCAGAATGGGTGGATTGGCAGCCAATCTGGCAGGCTATGCCGGTGCAAGAGTGGATGCAAGGGTAAGGGGAATAGAACTCAGTCTTCTTCAAAGATGTGCTGCTCATATTGCTTCGGAAAATGATGTGGAAGAATCTTATATGGCAGGAAAGGAAGCGGTCTATGCTGCCGTCGCTGGGGTAACAGATAAAATGGTGGGATTTGAAAGAATACCTGGCAAGAAGTATGAGTGTAAAACAATCCTGGTGGATTTGGCAAAAGTTGCAAATCTAGAAAAGAAAATACCGTTGGAATGGATTAATGAAACAGGAAATGGTTTATTAAAGCCGTTTATCGACTATGCTTCCCCGTTAATAGAAGGGCATATGGAGTATCCAAGTAAAAACGGCCTGCCAAAACATGCGAAATTAAAATATGTATTGGCAAAATAATGAAATCTATTATTTTTGAAATAGATATAAATCAAGTTGAATCAAAAACCGAAGAATTTTTCCTGCGAAGTAGCGGTCTTTCCCGTGAAGGGGAGAAATTTATGAAAATGCGGGAAAGAGCAGAAAAAATAAAAGAAGAGATAAAAGACTGCGTTGACATCAGAGCAGTTGTATCATATTTTGACGAGTTTCAGATGATGGAAGACATACTTACGGTAAAAGGGCGAACATTTCAGTGCAATCCATTTTCTTTAATGAGTCCAAGCGCAGTGAAGGGCGTATATCTGTATGCTATTACGGCAGGGGATTTTTCTGTGGATGACAGAGAAATCATGGACCAGCTTTATGCAGATATGTGGGGGACTTCTTATCTGGATGCAGGCAGAAAGACCTTAGCAGAGTATATCCTAGCGGATTTTTCAGCTATAAGTAAATCAGGACGGAGAGAGGAAAAAGTAATCGTAACGGACTCTTTCGGGCCTGGATTCTATGGGATGGAAGCAGGAGACACAAGGAAAATAGTTGAATTGATTGATGGCAGTAAAATTGGTGTAGAATGCAGAGAAAGTGGTATGATGGTACCTCTGAAATCATGTGCTGGCATTTATTTAATCGTTGAAGAAGGAACAGTATTGCCTAGCATTCACTGTGAAGCTTGTCTTGGAAGTGATATTAGCTGTAATATGTGTAATATAAGGGGCTAAAAAATGGAAACAGTTAACAATAGGTGTACTGGCAATTGTGCAAGCTGTGGAAAATGTGTAGGCGCAAATATCTTAGATGAAATGAACAGTCGGAAAACAAAACTTTCATTTATGCCAGAGGATTTTATAGCTGATAAAATGGAGAAGTACGGGATTTCCTTCGATATTGGCACGACAACAGTTGTTGGAAATTTATGGGATCTGAAAAAAGGGAGTAGCCTTCAAATAATTGGTAAAACAAATCCACAAAATATATTTGGCACAGATGTTATTTCAAGAATTAATTATTGCGAAGATGACCCGATTAAGTTTATCGAGATCAGAGATAAAATTGTCGGGTGCTTCAATGAAATTATTGAGGAGCTTTTGATCAGCAGTAAAGTTGACAGGCAGGATATTATAAAAATCACAGTAGTTGGGAATACTACCATGTCGCATATATTCGCTGGATTCAATCCTAAATCTCTTGCAAGATCCCCATTCATCCCTGCTTTTGTGGGAGAGAAGGTATTTAAGGCTTATGAACTGCCTTTAAATATAAGCCCGGAAACAAAGGTGATATTATTACCTAATATCGCGGGGCATGTGGGAAGTGATATAACAGGAGGGATTTTAGCCACAAGGCTTGAAAAATTGGAGGGGATGAATCTTTTCATTGATATAGGAACCAATGGAGAAATCGTTTTAACAAAAGATCACAAAACATTTGCCTGCTCAACTGCAGCTGGTCCCGCATTTGAAGGAGCAGCCATTTATCAGGGAATGAGGGCCGCGGCCGGAGCCATTGAAAATGTTCGGATAAAAAATGGCACTGTATTTTTCAAAACAATAGATAGCACTGAACCAGTAGGAATTTGTGGTTCGGGATTAATAGAAGCACTTTCAGAAATGCTCAAAAACGGCATGATAAATAAAACGGGCAGACTACTTTTGCCTGAAGAAATAAAAGGCGAAACCCTTAAAGGTGATTTGCCCTTGAGACTTAGGGTGGGTTCAAAAGGAAGAGAATTCGTCCTTGTATTTAAAGAAGATCAGGAAGACATTGTCATAACACAAATGGACATAAGAGAAGTTCAGCTTGCAAAAGGAGCAATTTATGCAGGAATAAAGTTGATGCTGGCGGAACTTCATGAAGACGTGGAGAATATTGACCGTGTCATTGTTGCGGGAGCATTTGGAAATTATATTGACAAGGATAGTGGGATAACCATCGGAATATTACCCAATATTTCTCCTGATAAAATTACTTTTGTGGGAAATGCAGCCGGAACGGGTTCGAGTTTAGTGCTTTTATCGGAAGAAGAAAGAATTCGGGCGAATGAACTTGTAAAAAATGTTGAACATTTGGAGCTTGCAACCTGTGAGAATTTCCAGGAAGAATACTTAAGCGCCATGTCATTTTAATCATGAATAAAATAGAAGATATATTGAACAATCTGAGAAATAATATTTAATGAAACAGAAAGACCCTCCCACCGTTTCACTGGCAAGAGGGTCTTTCTATTTAAAATCATATTTTGATTTACATTTATTTTCTACTATTCATCGGCACGTAATCAAGATGAGGCTGTACACAATTGTAGGCAGGTCTCATCA
>JBBRXC010000038.1:0-13427 GCA_038248745.1 Peptostreptococcales bacterium
ATCCTTTTGCTTTTAAAAACTCTTTTGGCGTGGGCAAATCATCTCTAGTAACAATCTCGCCACTCTCAATCTTGCTATTTCCTAAGACAACACAATGCGATTTCACAATAGCGCCACAATCGACATGTGTACCAAAACCAATAAAACTATTATGATCTACTATTGAGTCGCAACTTATAATACAACCTTTTTCAATCAACCTACAGTCTCTCTGTTAAATTAACAATTTTCAAATCAACAATAGCAACATATTCTTTCAAAATTTCTTCATCTACGGCCATATGTACTAATACAGGTGACTTAAAGCTTTTCATTTCATTTTTCTTCTTGTTGTCAATCATCTTAATCTTAGCTTTATTATGATCAGACTTAAATTCAGACACTGCAATGCTTAATACTTCAGCCATTTCATCATCACTCAACAAAACAAAAATAGCATCGTGTTCTTGATCCAGTTCCTCTAAAACATCTTTTATCTTTTCTTTTGTTAGATAAATTGCTCTATAATGTGCTTTTAAATAGCTCACAGTTTTTTTTGCTTTCTCCATCATACCTACTGGCGTTAGCATATAAAATACCTGCTTTTGAGATACTTGCGTCATTTTTATTAGACCCTCTTTGATCATCTTATTGACCAATGCATTCACTGTACTTACAGAAATACCTAATTTCCTTGAAAGATCACGTTGAGTGACATTCTCATTATCCACTATTTCTGACATGATGATATATTCCTTATCCGAAAAAACACTTTTACTATCTGTCAATTTTATCTCCTCTTTCAAGTTACTCAAAGTCAAAATCTATAATACAGCATTACAGTTCTTAATTCGAACATCAAGGGTAGTATAACTTTTTTTGAGTGTTTTTGTCAAGCGAAATAATTCATTTAGTTTTAAATTGTCTCCAATTATTAGTATAACGCTCTAAATAATTAACTTTATTTTCATTAGCCCTTAATAATTAGAGTATATACTTCAAGGTATGCCATCTTGACAGGGGGACCGTGACAGGATATCTTTACGAATTCCTTCAAATGTGATTGCGGTTAAATCTATCTCTTTTATTCTTCCATTTTTCAAAAAAATGTCTTGAATTTCATTAATTGGATTATCACTTTTAGTAGACTCTTCTGTTTTTTCCTCTTCTAGCTCAGCATATTCGTTTATACATAATAAATGAAAAAGGCTAGACCGCTGACCTCCTTGTTCATGAAACCGGCTTTCTCTCACAAGAAAACCGGCTTCTTCTAAATCATTCAAAGCCCTTTGAACTGTTCTAGGGCTAATATTACATTCTTTAGCAATGGTTTTGACACTTGGAAAGCAACTATTCTCCTGATCTGCCCTATTAATTAAGTAAAATGCTACAAGTGTAGCTCTCTGTGTCAGTTCTAATGCATAGACGCTTTCAATTAGTTTCCCTTTATTCGTCATATCTTGCCTTCCTTTCTTATAAATGGTTCAATAACAGCATTCCAAATGCTTTCATTGACATCACCATCAAAATAATCCGGTGTATAATTAGAAAATTGTACATCGCCAACTTGTCTTTCAATCTTCCTCTTATCCGATTCAGCTACAAGAGAACCTATTTTGCTAATATGCTTTTCATCCAATAATTTCTCAAGGTTTTCAAGGTCATTCGTTTCATAAGGTTTACCCGTCAAACAGATGACAGCAGCATCACAATTATTTCGAATAGCACCAATGATTTTATTACTCACTACCCCCATGTCATAAATAATAAAGTCAAATTCATCATGGCACTCTGAATGTAATGAGAGATATTTTACACCATTATAAAAAATGACATCTTCCTTAATAGTCATACCTGGATAGAATTCCGGTAGTTTTCTCAAATGATTGTTTTCATTGGCTTCTACATAACATGCTTTCGCGCCTATGTTTGACAAGTAGTTTGCCATATTAATAGCCATTGTTGTTGTTCCAACTCTGCTTGTCACCCCTGTGACAGCGATTTTGATTTCTTTTTTGACAAAAGAATTTTCTGTATATATGGAACCATTTATTAATTCATTTCCAGCAAGCTTTGACTGTATTTCACGTTTACTAATCCCTAAGTCACTGATAGATTTTAGAATTTCTTCCTTCAACATACTCACTTCAGTCGAAGTGATGATATTATAAAAACCGTCTTCTATAAGCTCTAATACGAGTTTTTTGTGCTCTTTCAACTCTTCTATATAGAATATCACCCTTGAAGAAAACATTCTTCTAAAGGCATTTAACGCTTCCATTATATCTTTTTCTGTATCCTTAAGTGCTGTTAGATCAATGAATACAAAGTTAAAATGCTCTAAGCTTCTTAAGTCACTGATGACAAATTGTTTCAATGAAAAAGCGCCGGATAGTTTTTTAATAATAATGCCATGTTCTTCATTAAGAAAATCGATCAGGTTAATATTGTCATTACTACATAGGTATAAAAGCATCGCTCACACCTCCTTCCTGCTCTATTTGAAAATCTTTTGGGAGAACGATATCTACTTCTCTCGGCTCATATATAGCCATTATTATGATGCCGATTATGACGATAACGATATAAACCATCAACTCTATAATTAATTTCTTTTTCATTCAAGTCACACCCTACCTTCCGCCTGCTGTGCCCATAAATTTAAATTTATAATCTGGGATTAAAAAATTAACAGACAATCTTTTAGACCCTATCATCACAAGTGCACTCCCTCTTTTCTTTTGTGCTAGCAATTGTTCTTCGGCATCTGTTAAATTATATAATTTCTTTGTTTCGATTAAGTTCATGCCATCACACCCCATTAGAATCTTATAAGCAGGGATGTCTAGTAATGCTTGTCCATATAGCTTAATCTTTGGATCTAAGAAATCCACAACTGAATGAGATACGATGGCTACCCCTGCTTCGTATTTTCTTGCTCTCTTTTCTACATTTCTTAAGAATACCAATGACTGTGGTACATTAGGATCAATCATAAGATAACTTTCATCACAGATTAATAATACTGGCTCCGTTCTATCTAAGCTCATTTGTTGCCAGCACCATGTGAGGATATTGAAATACTGAGTTCTTTTAATACTATCACTGGTATTTTGAAGATCATGGGTATCGAGACAGATACATCTTGTATTGGTCTTGATTGTACTTTTCCCATTCCATAAAAAAGCGTCACTGCCAAGAGCAATATCTTGTAACAGTAACGCCAGTTCTTTGTATTCATTTTTTTCAGTTGTTGCTGTTTCTTCTTGATTTCCTTTTTCTTTCAATAGCTCGTATAAGTCTAGAAATATGGGAAAATCATTATTGGTTAATTGATTGATATCCGTGTCCCAATGGATGCCAAAGCTATTATACAGTTCAATCAAGGTATTCTTGAGAATCGCTTTCTGTTTATCCGATATAGAAGGCAAATAAAGACTAAAGAAGATTTCAAGGTTTTTCATATATATGGCCATATCTCCCATACCATTCCCTTCATTCTTATAATATTTGTCATCATCATCTACGGGTGTCGGTCTAATTTGCAAGGGGTTTATTTTTCCGTTAACACCACCTCCTGCATTGATCCAATCTCCATCAAGCGCCATACATAACTCTTTCATTTCTCTTTCAGGATCTATAAAGATAATTTTTGTTCCTTTCATATATTCTGCAAGGGCTATATGCTTAACGACGGTACTCTTGCCCACGCCCGCAACACCCATAATTGTAAAGTTTGTGTTGGTTCGATCATTCCCTCTTTTCCATGGATCAAGGACGACAAGACCCCCTGTATTATCTCTACCAAAATAATACCCGGTTCCGTCATTATAACCAGAAGATGAAAAAGGAAAACCCCCGACAAAACTACTGAGTGGCATAATCCTTTTAAGGACTTCTCCAATAGATTCATCGAGGGTGTAATAGGGTGCAATACTTTTAAATGCCTGTTCTTGGAGATTTGCCATGATTCTCAACTTTGCTTTACTTGTAGCAATGACGCTTTCTGTTTTCCTACAAATCCTTTGGAAACCAGAATCTTCTCTTGCAATGGCCATGATTGAAATAATCATAGTTCCAACGGTTTCCCCTTCACTGTCAATCTGAAGCATTATTTTTTCACCATCCATTGCCGCTCTTTCGGCTCGTTGTCTAATCAATGGATCCTTGGCCGATTCTGCAGCACTCCTGTTTTGAATGACGCTTTTTGATAATCCTGAGATAAATTCACCGTTATCAATGGGTATAAAAGTAATCCCTACAACTGTTCCTGGTATGTTTGTAATCTTAGCAAGCCATCCATAATCGACTTTTTGCGGATACTTAACGATACCGTAGATTCTTCCTGTATTTTCGCCTATAACAAGACTGTTTCTTTTCAGCTCTAGGCCGATTGGGGTAATGATGTTAAGCAAACTGTTATTACTCTCTAACACATTTTTATTTATTTTTTTCACGTATATGCCTCCCTTAAATTCAACTTGATCAATCAACACTAATAGCTTAACTATCCATATTTTCTATATGTGTATAAGCCGGATTATTGATTAGATTACATAGTCTGACGATTTCCTGTTCTTTGATAATGTCACAACTGATATTCACACTTTCAAACTTTTGAATCATTTCCTTACACTCTTTAATCAATTCAGGTTCTATTCCATCGCGGTATGGACTCCAAAGCATAATGAAGAAATTTCTTTCAATGACTTCACCACTGGTAGCAAAATTACTAATCTCCATAATTTCATGTCTAAGGAGTTCTTTTTGCTTTTGATCTGTGGTTTCTGACAAAAGACTTTGATACTCATTCACCAGTGGTGTGATATCCACTGGCCTTGAAACTGCCAAAAACTTAAAGGGTTTCTGAACACTCGATAATTCAGCTGTTAACACTTTTGATATTTGTTCTTTTTCGCTGTCTGAAAACAAATCAATGCTAATGGGATGAATCTTAATATAAGCGATGATCTGACCATCTCTGGTGTATAAAAAACGATCATGAATATCTTTCACATTGACAAATTCCTGGGCTGTTTTTTGACTCTCACTGAGCTGCTCATTCTTTGATTGATTCTGACTCTTTAAAAAGAAAAAGGCTGTTGCTCCTGCAATAGCACATAATAAAATCATAACAATTGGTAATACTGGATTCATACTGGACCTCCCAATTTTAATCGATTAGAACTGCCGGTCTTCTATAATAGTGAAAACCAACACTTTCTGCTGTTGATATTGAAACATTATTGGCGCCTGATGAGCAGTGAACGACCAAAATCTGTCCGTCATCATTTCTACCTACAACGATACCAATGTGATTGACCTTTCTTGTCCCTGGTGTTGCAAGAAAAGCAAGATCACCTTCCATTACTGCACTTGCTGGAATACTTGTAGATACATTCCACTGAGCTGTTGCGCCATGGCCTATGGTTGATTCAATAGAATCCGGAGATAAGCCCGCATTGACAAACACCCAAGTCACAAAACCAGAACAATCGAGACCATAGGGACGTATAGTACCGGTAGTTGAGCTTCCCAGTGAAGTCACCTCCATCTCTGTCCCAAAACGCTCATCCCATCCTAGCGCAAGACTTTTTCCACCCCAGAAATAATTCACTTTTCCAACCAAGCTTTTTGCAGCTTCAACAACTTTTCCACTTTCGATGGTTGTGCCTTCAGGGATATGACTTTTTATCTCTTCAATTTCATCCCTAGCTAGAAACGTCTTAGTACCGCCTGATGCCATCAATACGCCATAACCACTTTGCCGCATTTCAGCAATCACTTGTTTTTGTATAGCATCAAATCCATAGTTTTCGCCTATTTCCTCTGCAGTCAAACTGTCAATGTGAATCGTTTTGGTTGTTGTCGTGACTTCAACTTCTTTTGAAGTGGTTTCATAAGTGGTTGTTAGTATGTTCATATCCAGATAGACTTGCCTAAGCTTTTCTACCTGATCATCTAATAGCACTGCAATCTGCTCTGCACCTTCTTTTGTCACATTGTATTTAACGGCATAAGCGATTAATACGTCTTCTGAATTGTCAATCAAAGAACCGTCTTCACTTCCTACAACAATGGTTTGAATACTATCTACTGACGAATCCGCTTGTTCCTGCTGAATGCTATATCTGAAATCTTCTTTCATTTCATTCACTACACCAATAACCGATACCATTTCTTCCTGTCCACCAAGTATTGAAAAAAAGATGGCAAATGGAGAGGATAAAACTAGAAGAATGACGATAAATGGAACAAGGCAGGCAATCAATAGGATTTGCCTGCCCTTCTCATCTGACAATACTGTTGTTGCAACTTTTGCTGCTACTTTTAGTGTTGCTGGATCTATTGCCACTACTTATCCCCCCTCTATTTTGGTGCAATATGCCAATCCATAAATAAATCTCCGTTAATGGTCACATCTTCATTTTTATTAATTCTTAACATACCTTCAGGTGTCCACATATCTATTATTTCAGCATACACAGTGTACTTCCCATCCGGAAACCATAGTTGCGAAAAATGCACTCGACTCTTATAGGTTGAATACTTATTCTCTTTAAAGGCAAATTCACCATAACCGATTGAATCTAGTAGCCTCCAGTACGTCTCATACTTGAATTCTGGAAAATAAGTGATGACATTTTGAGCATTAGTAACATGAGAACTTGGGGCATTGGTCATTGGAAACGTTGAAACATTGGTATTCACACCATAGCCTGATTTCATAACATCATTTTTAGCAGTTGGGGATTTGCCATCTGGCACCAAAGACATAGTTCCTGTAAGGCTGGCATAATAATTTGTATAGTCATATTCCCAATGGCCTTCATCAACCCAGTGTCCATGATCAACCCACTCACCATTGTCTACCCATCTATATCTTCTATGTCCGGGACAGTAATCATTGATACCATCTTCATCTGAGTCAGCGCAATCATAACTATGGTAATAGGTGTAATAATCTTTTTCCCAATCAGATTCCCATTCCCACTTTGGATGCCATACCCAGTTAGGAATCCAATTACAATCATACACACCCCAATTGGCTGTGATTTTCTCTGCTTTTACTGGAATATTTGGCATCACAAATTGATCGTTACGGTCATTCGCTGTCGGGTTCGGTGGCTCACTTAAGCTTAAATCCACGACTTTACCAATTAAAGTAGCACTTCGACTCGTTCCATCAATTTTTGCTGCACTATTCCCGCTTATGTTTACCTGTATCATTACATCACTGGGTGTGCTTGGGGTATGCCATTTGAGCCAAACTAGTTCAGAGCCGCCACTGGGTATCACCACTTCAGTGCTTTTGGAATAGCCATTAGCTGAAATCGTAACCGTTGCGGTGTTTTTAGTTGGATTGTTATATGCAGCTTCACTTTTCTGTCGATTATCCGGTGTAATATCATCACTGGCATAAATCCTGACGGAGGTAATAACATCAGTATCTACACGATACTCATAATCATAAACGGTATCGTTTTCTACAACATTTACTGCATTTGCTTTTAAAAGACGCATCCCCCAACCGCCACCTGCTATGATGCGGTCTAAATCCCAATATACATTATCAGGCAGTGCAGGTGTCACGGGATAACCAAACCAACTTTCCTCTAGGAAGATTGAATTAGGCAAGTCAGAATGGGTCATGCCTGATATATACTGGCCATCTGAACCACTTCTAAAATTAAAATACCCTAGCTTTTGAGCTAAGGCATATTCAGTGGCTGTAAATGCTAACGTGGTGACACGATCTCTTAGATAAGAAATAATGACTGGTTCGTAAACAATTAGCCATGGTACTTTATTCTGATATTGATCATTGATTTTTATTGGTAGTATTTCTTCTGCCGGATAGTTTTTTCTTTCACCTTCAATTGTAAACTTAATGTTTTCAACCATGCTTTCTCTTGAAGTGCCTTTCTGAATGGCAAAGCCATCAATTAGACCCATTAAAGTTTTCGTATCACCAAAATAAGATTTAACTGCATTAATATTTCCACCATGGGTAATGGGAATCGCAGGTGGATTATCCGTAACTACTGTTGGCGCTATTTGAGCTGATAATGAACTTCCTTTTTGATAATTCATTTTACTTTCAGTACCCAAAAATACACCTGAAGGCATTGTAAAACTAGACATCTTCACATAAATCGGATTTATACCAATCATCTTCCAATCCGTACTTAAATCACTGTTTTTACTTGCTTGGTCTGAAAGACCAACATAAACTGATACTTTGTACATATATTCACTGTCTCTGTAAAAACCCTTACCGGTCAGTGCAGTGCCAGTATCACCGGTTCCTGTGTCAGCATTATCATCAGCATAAACATTCATCGAACTAAAGGATATTGTAATAGCAAGCATTATTATGGATATATTCTTGAATATTTTCATTTCTAATCACTCCTTCGTAAAAAAAAGAAACAGCTCTCGAAAGAAACTGTCTCAACTATAGTTTTGCTCCTAAAATTTATCTCCTGTACCCCATTCACCTTCACCTAAATCTGAACCGTTTAACTCTATCGGCTTTGCTACATTCGCTGGATTCAAAAATGGATTTTCAGATGCTGGTACTAAATTGCTCTCTGCAGGTTGTTCTTCGGTGACGATAATGACTTCTTCTGTTTCAACCACCAGTTCTTCCTTTGTATATTCCGGCATGTTAGCCATATCTTCTAAATCATCATTGGTTTGTGGTTTACTTTCTGGCGCTTCCATTTTAGGCTTCTCCGGTGGTGTAGGTATCGGTTCATTGATCACTACAACCTCAACTTTATCATTTTTAGAAATTGTTATTTTTTCTGGCTCTATTTCAGCAACTGTTACAGCCACTTTTACAATTTCTGATTTTTCAATGTCATCAACTTGAGGCGCTAATTCAACAGCCACACCTTGTAGACGGTCTATTTGTATTTCATTACTGTTTAACTTGGAATAAAGCGTAACCACTAGGACAAGTGCGACTATCAACAAGGATGCACTTACGAATACTCTTTTTTGTTTTCCATTTATCTTTTTCATCATCTTCGACCTCCTTGATTTTGATTCATAACAAACTAGCTCTCTTATAACTTGTTTTGAATCCTATTATACATATGTTAACACCAACATTTTTTATTGTCTACGTTTCACTCATTTTTAAAACTTTGGACTATACCCTGCATTAACTTTTAGGCGAATCTCCATAGGCGGTAGGTGTTCCCATCCAAAAGATAATGGTACACGTAGCGTTACCCATGCAACAGCTTCAAATCTATTCGCGTTATCATTTAATGCAAAAGGTGCATTTTTAAGTTGAATATCTAAACCAGAAAGACTGTACTCCAAATATCCACTAGCGTACTTTCTGCCTCCGACAAGTCCTAGTTTGTTACTTAATTTCATCAGTACAGTACCTGTGTCCAAGCTTTCTTCCCATTGATCTCGATAGTCTAATGTGTAAGCACCTGAATAACCTTCTCTCAATCCGTTATAAACATTGTCATAATTTTCTGTTGCTACAGCAATGACTGAAGACTGCAAGGCATCTCTTACACCACCGGCAATGATTTGAAGTCTTAAATATTCGCTTACTACGGTAAACAAGAGAATAAGACTTAATACAATGACAATAGCAAAGAGTGCTGCATTACCTTGTTTATTTTTTAAGATTTTTCTCACTTATGGTATACCTCCGATCTGCCTGTAGCCTTGGCTGTTAAGGTAATTGGAAAGGAACCAAACTCAAAAAAGCCAATATCTACAGGTATGGTTAATACCACACTAAAGGCCTCATTCAGTTGAATATTTCCTGATGTTGACCAAGATACGGTAGGCGTAATGCCAAGACTTGCTTTTAATTCATTTTCCTTTGCTCTAGTTTCTGCGCCGATTCTCCCTTCTATCTCAGCCACTCTCGCTATTTCATTAGCAAATATATTTAAATCATTTTTGATTACAAAAACTGGATAGATTTTTACAGCCATTGCAATAACCATCATGGTTATAAGGACCACAATGACTGTATCTATATACCCTTCTCCCTTTTTGGATATTAATATCTTAAACGTAACCGGAAAAATTTTCATCTAAATCACCTCTTTCTAAAATAGCTTCCCAAGGGTTTTTACAATCTCTACAAACATTACCGAAAGATACATCAATAAAAAACAAAAGAGCATGGCAAAAGAATATTTTCTAACTTTACCGGGGCGCTTCATTGCTATGGTTTTAAGTCTTTGAAGTTCCAACTGTTTTAAATCATGGGACAACATTAGAAAATAAACGCCCCCATCATCTCCTCTTAATACGCCTATGAGACCTCGAATCGTTTCCGATAGTGTCGGACTGTTCAGCCTAGCTTCAAGTCTTGTAAGCGCAGATTCATAACTGCCGGATTTCATATCTGCCACGGTGATTTCTAGTTCATTTTTAAAACTCATTCCGGCGTTTTGTTTATATGTTTCTAAAATATTTAATACATTACGACTGGCCTTCAACTCTTGGCACAGTGTTGAAACAAACCGTGGCAACTCAAACTCTATTTCTTCTCTTCTATTCCTAATGGCTTCATCTGAACTTCTAATTTCCTTAAAATAAACAGCGACTGCAAGAAATAAAACAACCGGAAAAACCATTGGAAATATAAAAATTGCAGGAATGATAAAAAGTAACACCATCCCTGCTTTGATCCATGCTCTTGCAATGAAAGTTTCTGGTGACAGCTTTATATCTGCAGATTTTAGTGTTGCCGAAAGCCTTCGTTTACTGTAATCCGTTAGACGAATTATTTTAGATGATTTCATCGCCCAAGTATTGATCATCACTTCTATGTTGTTAGATTTTTTTCTTTTCCTTTTGTCGATAGCATGAATTGCCTTGATTGCTCTGTTTGCTGGTAATTTCAAGAAATCAATTAAAATCAAATAAATGCCTACAGAAAAAGTGAGGAAAAGTAACATTAAAATTTGTATCATAAGTTGCTCCTTTCTACCGTCTGTATTCCACAGGTTTTGATAATCTAACGACAGCTGCTAACGAAATGAAAATCACTGTGGCGCAAATGGCTAAAACTAATTTACCTATGCCCGTATAGATTAACGTATGGAACCAATCTTTATTAAGCATGTACATCAGTGGAATATTGCCTATCAATAAAATTGCCAAGGTTACGAATTCTTTAATGGGTTCATACATAAGGTAATCAAGCTCCGCTGATACAATTCGCATATCCGATAGTTTGGATACAATTGACGGCAGCGTATGTTTCATGTTTTTATCTTCTTGGCAATCAATAAGGGCATCCACCCATTCATGAAAAACTGCACTATCTATTTTAGGTTTTAAACTTTCTAGGGCCATCTTTATGTTGGAATTAATAAGTTTGATCTGTGTTAAAAAAACACGAAAAACATCTTGGACTGGCGGATTAATATAATAAATATTTTCATCAATCGCTGTAATAATGCTTTCACTTCTCAGATAAGAGGTTGTAATGATTGATAAAGCCGTTTCTAGTTCGTTGTTCAATCCTTTTTTCCATTTAGTGGCTGTAAACTTCACATACCAAAAAGGAAGCAGTGAAAAACCAATCGTTAGCACTGGTATTAGAAAAATATTATTCATTGTAATAGCCATAAAAAAACCGATTACCATAAACACTAAAGAAGTGATGGCAATCAGCGTAAATTGATTTTCTTTATTGGTAATCTTCAAAATATCTTTAGTTTCTTCGATTAGCTTCTTGATGCCTTTTTTCTTTTTAATTGTGGTCAGTTCTCTAATTCTTGTAACTAAAGGCTTCTCTTTGACTTTCTTTGGCCTCAAAATCTCCTTAAGTATTTCAACGGGTGAAAGATTAAGTATTAAGAAGAAACCTAACATCATGACACTAAATGCAATAAACAATAAGCTATACACTATCCTCACCTCCCAAGTTGCTTAAGGGCTCAACCGCTAAAATCTGTGACCGGTCTTTAAAACGATCTAATAAGGTTCCTGGCATACCATTTTCCAAAAGTCTTTTTTCAAGAGACAGCGAAATATCATTTACCTTTTCATATCTCCCAGTAATTTTTAGTTTTCCATCAATCATGATATTATCCGTTATGTTAAATTTGTAAAGGGTAAGAATCTCTCTTGTGCCATCTTCTTTGATTTGGCACTCCGTTATCTCCATAATATGTCTTGAATTATCTTCAAGTTTCTTAGAGAAAGCAACAATGGGGAAGGCTTCAGTAACAAGATTGTATAAGGTTCTTTCATCCATGTCATAACGCTGTTTACAAAGGGTCACCATTCGATAGTAGGTAGCAATACAAGAACTGGCATGAATGGTTGTAGTAACACCGTGGCCGGTACGAGCCGCCTCTTGGGCGAAAAATGCTTCCTCTGACTTCATCTCTGCAACACAAATATAATCTGGATTTACTGTTAGTCCTGTCTCTAAGAGTTTAACCATGGTAATGTTTTGTTTTGGATCATCGCTATGTCGTGTTACGGTATGAATAACATTATTGATTACTTCTCCTTTGTCATTTCTTTTAACAAGATTAAATTCTCTTGTGCCATTTTCTATGGTGTATAGCCTCTTGTTATCCGGAAGTGTGGAGAGAATCCAACTCATTAAAGTGGTTTTACCGCTAGATGTAGCACCGGTAATACATAAACTTTCACCATATCGATGAATAAGACTTAAAAAATCAAGCATCTCTTCATTAGCCGTATCATTCTTTATAAAATCTTCTTTCACCAGTTTCTTTGGATTTACAATTCGTATAGAAACTGTAACCCCTATGGATGGGTCAACAACCCCTTGTCCAAGGACTGTAACTCTGATTTTCTCAGATAAATGACCCACTACAATGGGCTGAGAGTTATCCAGAATCATCCCGCTTTTATGAAGTAGTCTTCTGATGACATCAATGGCATGGCTAGGCGAATTAAAGGACTCTTTTATTGGTATGATTTCACCACTTGAATAAGTAATCTTAATATCATTCCAGGCATTAATGTTCACTTCTTCTATGTCGTTTCGATATAAATACTTCGTCAAAAAAGAGTACTCTGCCATCTCAGAATAAAGTTCTTCCACCAGTTCATCAAGGCTCATATTTTCTACTGCTAACGAATAATCCATCAAATACTTGGTAATATAAGATTTCATTTGGTCCTTTTGCTGTTCATGATCATGAGAAATCAAGATTGCATATTTGCCGGATATATATTCTTGTACTTCATATAGGATGTCTGAAAAGTCACGGATATGCTTCGTTGAATCTATAAAAATACCACTCATTTAACCTTCACCCCTCTTTTTAAAAAGCTTAATTTCACTCTCTCTGATTTTTCATTATTTGCTTCATCTTCTTGCAAAAGATTTTTTACAAGGTTTTCAACTTCTTGATCATAGCCTTTACTTTCCTTATCTGTTGAGTCTTCAAATAGTCTTGCTTCTAAGA
>JBBRXC010000039.1:0-13050 GCA_038248745.1 Peptostreptococcales bacterium
CGGAATCCCGAATGACATAAGCCCCATTTTTCGTAAATTCATTTAATATATCCTCGAAATCTTCATTAGGGCAAATCACACTTTGCTCTCCAGAGCAAATGATGCCATTGTCAAAAGTTCTGCCGGCAATAATTTTTGGAACTGCTTCTCTATAATCAATCCCTTGATCAATGATACATTGAACGTTGCCCGCCCCAACACCAAGTGCTGGCCTTCCAGAACTGTAGGCGGCATGGACCATGCTCATTCCACCAGTTGCTATAACCGTATCTGCTGATGAAATTAGGTTCCTGGTGTTCTCTCTGGATTGAGTATCTAGTATTTGAACTAGATGCTCAGGCAATCCAATTTTTTTTAGCTCGTCATTAATTAATTCAACAGTTTTTGTACTGCACCCGATTGACTTGTGGTGAGGGGTTATAATAATGGCGTTTCCGCCTTTTAAGGCAAACATGATGTTGCTCATAGGCGTCACGATGGGATTGGTACAAGGAGTAATGGCGGCAACAACGCCAATTGGTTTGGCAACTTTTGTTATTCCGGTTTCTTCATTTCTTTCAATAATCCCTCTGGATTTTTTACCTTTCAGGCTATTCCAGATTATTTTTGACTTTTGCTTATTTTTAGCAACTTTGTCTTCATAGTTTCCCATTTCAGTTTCTTTGACTGCGTACTCTGCCAAATATTCTGCATTATCGTAAACAACCTTGCCAACTACCTTTACTGCAAGATCAACTTGTTCTTGAGACATGGCCTCATAAGTAGCTTGTGCTTTTTTTGCTCTTGAAATATATTCATCAATATATGTTTTACTGTCAAAATCCATAATTAAATCCTCCTTTAGACTTACTATTAATTATAATTAAAAAAGGCTTGGTTATCAAGCCTAAGTGAAAATTAGTGCAAGATATGAATCATTTAATGTTTGCAAACCGCCTCAAGTTTGTTTTTAAAGGTAGACAAAAAAGGTTCAAGGTCAGTTCCATTAGTTAATAGTGCTACTTCAAGATCTGCGGAAGCTTTTGCTAAGAATGGCAAGCCTAAAGTACCGGCAAGTCCTTTTACTGAATGAACTAGTCTTCTGGCTTCAACAAATTCTCCCCTGGATAAGAGCTCAATGAGTTCCTGATGACATGTTGCATAGTTTTCTTTGAATTTACCCAAGTGCTTATCATATAAATGCACCAAACCCCCTAAATTTTCAATAGCTTCCCATTTCCCGGCAAATGGATCTTCTAGACTTTCCGGAAGCATTCCTCGTTTCAGGTCGGGTTTTCTTGAAGCGGTCAAAACCCGTTCATCTAAAGCATTGGAGAGGGTTTCATTTTCATTTTGGGTAAAATATGGAGATATTGTATTATAAAGCTGGGAATAATTAAAAGGTTTTGGGATAAAACCTTCAAGGATGTTTTTATATTCGTCGACAATTTTGGCGTCAATATTTATGGCGGTGAGGGCAATGATTGGCGTTTTGATACCCATCTCGTTTTTAAGGATTTTTGCTGCCGTATAGCCATCCATATTTGGCATATGAATATCCATCAATATTAACTGATAATAATTCTCAGGAGCTTTTTTGCACAATTCCAAAGCGATTAATCCGTCAGGTGCATTTTCACAAATAAGATTAACTTCAGATAAAAGACTTTCTGTCACATCATAATTTATTTCATTGTCCTCAACCACAAGAACTCTTTTGCCCTTTCCATCAAATAATGGGGTGGAATTTGATGTAAATGAATCAACGAATTTGTCAGGAGATGTTTTTATTATTGGGAGGGTAAAAATAAATTTGCTTCCCTTGTCCTTTTCGCTCTCCACCCAGATTTCGCCACCCATTGCATTTATAATGTTTTTGGATATGATTAAGCCAAGGCCCGTTCCTTTATGATTTTTGGTTAAAGGATTTTCCAACTGCCCGAATTCCTTGAAGAGTTTGCCGAGATCCTTTGAATCTATACCCAGGCCAGTGTCTTCCACAGTAAACTTTAAAATAACAGAACTCATGGTTTCTTCCTGAGATTCCACTAAAAGCTTGATATATCCTTCATTGGTGAATTTTATACTGTTTTTAATAAGGTTCAGAAGTACTTGAGTCAGTCTGGTTTTATCAACCGTTATACATAATTCGGGGTTGTATTGGTAATCAGTTTTCCATAATACGTCGTTTTTCCCCTTGATTGAAGCAGTAGAAATACCCTCAATTTCTGAAAGTAAATTCGTTAACAATATATTTGTAGGATAAAATGTTAAGGAAGAATCCTTTGTTTTCGAAAAATCCAGAATGTCATTAACCAGGTTTAGCAGTAAATCGGAAGAGGAAGTAATTCTATCTGTAATAGACTTTTGTTTTTTTGAGAGTTCTGTGCCCTTTAAAATGTAAGAAAGGCCAATAATAGCATTTAAAGGTGTTTTTATTTCATGAGTAACATTTGCAATGAAGGCATCTTTTGCTTTTGAATGGAATTCAATCTCTTTCAACTGAATCTTCAACTGAATTTCCATATTTACCAAATCAGTAATATCTCTTATTATGGTTACAAAATTAACTTGAGCCTTTTCATCCTTGATGGAAAAACGGCTGACATCTACATGTTTTATATCGTCGGAGGTATGCACCATAACAGTAGAATTAATTAGATTGTCCTGAAATCTTGGTGGTTTCGTAATCACTTTTGTAAATTCACTTGGAAGCAAGTCCTGGGGAGATTTGCCAATGGGAGCTTCTTCAAGAATGTTCATGATCTCTCTATATCGTTTGCTCATATAAGTAAATTTATTATCCGTACTGATTATTGCCAGACCAAAGTCAGCAGCTTCAACGGTTGTCCCGAAAAGCTTTCTGTAATAAGAATTATTCCGGTTTGCAATAATAGCAAAATAAGCTGCAAACGTGCCAAAACAAGCTAACGCAAGTGAGAAAAAGAGGGAAATGAGAACAAAAATATTTTGTAGCTTTAAAGCGAAATCTTCATAGACATTAATGCGTTCAATATAAGAACTTGAAAATTTATTTATATAATAATTAAACTGATTCAAGGAATTGCCATAAGAGGGATTTGTAAATATGTTTAGGTCCTTATCTTTAACTGAATCGGAAAGATAATAAATAATCTGATCGAAGCTGGTAAGAGATAGTTTGTAATAGGTTAATTCATCTCCTTTAAAATCAAGTCTTCCTGCTAGATTGTTCATGTTGAATTTTTCCTCGGAGAAATTTCCTGAAAGCCATGTGGAAGCCTGAAGGTCTGATATCGGATCGAAGTTTAGACAAATAGAGTCGTTGTCCTTATAATCCTTGACCAACTTAAGAAAACGATTATAGCTTTCCTGATCATCTGTAAAAATATATCCCCTGGAAGTTTGCTGTAGGGAGCTCAACAGATAAGTGTAGGAGAAATTAAGATTGAGCAGTAAGGTCTTTTGAGTTTCATACCCTAATACAGCATTCCTATAGAAAAAAGAACCGAAAGCGGCGATGATTAAAAGTGAGGATAGAATAACCAGAATAACCAACAAGGCTACAGTTTTTCTGATTTTTTTGAACATGTTACACCTCCTAACTCTTTATAATTGAATTTTAGTCTTTTCTTGATTGAATGTAAAGAAATTCCGTCAATGTGATTGCATCAAGCTAGAATGGAAAAAATAAAGCTGGAGATTTCCCATTCTAACTTAGGGCGGCGAAACCTTATATAATTGAAATAAATTGTCAAAAGAAGTATACTGAATTTAATTAAAGAAAATCGATATGGCAGGGAGCATTTTATGAGCAAGAAAAAATACGTTTTTATATTAATCGCAATTATTGTCCCTATTATTACTGTAACGCTTCTCATTTATTATAACCTAAATAATTCTTTGCGCTCTGTTAATCAAAATGAAGGTATTACTGGAAAAGATACTAAGCCTGAATATCATTTTGCGTTGATTAGTGAAAATATGGAAGACCCCTTTTGGGTAGCAATAAAAGAGGGTGTCCAGCAGGCTTCACAAGAATTCAATGTGGCAGTTGAATTTAACTGGCCGAAAAACTCTTATCCTGAGGAAAAATGGAAGACGCTTGATATGACCATCTTATCAAATGTTGATGGAATCGTCACCTATGTATGGGATGAAAAGGAAACGGGAGAACTAATTGATATAGCGTATAGTAGAGGGATTCCAGTTATTACGATAGGAACTGATTCAAAAGACAGTAAAAGAGCAGCTTTTGTTGGGGTGAATACATATAGCTTTGGCGCAGAAACTGGTAGAATGTTACTTGCTGCAATAGGAGAATCAGGAGATGCTGTAATATTGGTTAACAATGACGATGTGGGTGGCAGAGTGATTCAGAATATACTATTAGCTGGTATAAAAGAGTCTTTACAAGACTATGATTCTGTTAACCTTCAAACCGTAGAATATAGTAAGGATAGCGTGGGAAACCTTGAAGATAAATTAAAAGAGGTTTTAGTAAAACAGCCTGAACTAGATGCCATCATATGCACAACTGAAAAAGATACCTCACTTGTTGCTCAAACATTATTAGATATCAATAAATTAAATTACAATATTATTGGTTATGGAGACTCTGAAGAAATTCTCGGATATATTGATAGAGGAGTAATCTTTGGTACCGTAACGGCAAGCCATGAGGAAATGGGATATGATGCCATAAAAGCTTTAGTAGATTTGAAAAATAATGGTAGGATATCAGCTTATTTCAATGCAGAAACTCATTTTATAACAAAATCCAATGTGGATAAATATCTAAAGACAGGGGACGAGTAAAGTGAAGTTATTTGAAAACAACAGCCTAAAAAAAAGACTAATTATATATTTTATGGCCATCATTATAAGCATGAGTGCGCTAAACATATTCCCTTATTATACAATTTCGGTACTAATGAACAATATGAGTGCTTCATTTGAGATGAACGTTGAGCTTAATCACCTTTCAAAAACACTTGAAACGGTAAATCGCTCTTATGAAGCATATCTTGAAACAAAGCATTCGAAAAACCTTGATGACTATTACCGATATTCAAATGATCTTACAAATCAAGCAAATAATGTTGAAATTGATCGTGGTGACATGAATAATGTTCTATTAATGAAGGATATTAAGAACATGATATCCAACTATCAAGATGAAATGAATGGAGCCGTATCTGCAAGAAGAGCAAGAATGGTTGACAGCTATTTATATCACTATAATGAAAGTACAAAGATATATGGATATATCAATGAATATATTCAAAAGCTTAATAATTCCATGTTTTTTCAAAATACTGATAGCTATGAAACGGTTCGTAAAAATATTCAGCTTGTTGAAGTTTTGAATATAGTCTTATTTTTTTCAATTTTCACCCTAAATATTGCACTGATTATTTTGTTTACATATAAAATAACAAAACCAATTTTTGAATTATCTAAAGCGGCGGATGAAATTACTCATGGAAATTTTGATGTTCCTAGTGTAAAGGTAAATTCAAATGATGAAATAGGAATTATGGCAGAAGCTTTTAATAGAATGATAAAAAGTATACGTCAGTACATTAGTGAGCTTCATGAAAAGGCCGAACTAGAAAGAAAACTTAAGGAAAAGGATCTTGAAAATTTGATCATCACTGCAGATCTAAAAGAGGCAGAACTACATGCTTTGCAGGCTCAAATAAATCCACATTTTCTTTTTAACACATTAAATGCAGGCGCCCAAATTGCAATGCTTGAAGGTGCAGATCGGGCATGTACATTTATAGAAAATGCAGCAGATCTTTTTAGATACAATATGAGGAATCTGGATAAGCCAGTCACTTTAGGTGATGAAATTGAAAATGTGGAAAATTATATGCACCTATTAAACGAAAGATTTTCTGACAAAATAGAATTTGACATAAGAAAAGAGGAAAGTGTTCTACATTTAAGAATACCTTGTATGATACTTCAACCCATTGTTGAAAACGCATTTATACATGGAATCGATGATGTTGAATATTTAGGAAAAATAAGTCTTCATGCTTATTCTAAACAAGGGTTTGCAGTGATTTCAATAAAAGATAATGGAAAAGGTATGAGCGAAGAAAAGATTAAAGAAATATTCAGTGGCAATATAAAAGAAGATACAAATGGAGAAAGTAAGCATATTGGTCATACAAATGGGATAGGGATGAACAATATTTTAAGCCGATTAAAAATTTATTATAACCGTGAAAACATAGTTGAAATTTACAGTGCGCCAGGTGTTGGGACAGAAGTTTTACTTCGTATACCAATGGAATAATTTTTATGGGGGGATTTATGATTAAAATAATGATTGCTGATGATGAAAAAGTTGCAATAGATGCCTTAAAATATATTATTGAAAAAAACTTCTCTAATGTTGAGGTTATTTCTAGTGTAAGAACAGGGCGAGAAGCTATTTTACAGATGGAAGAAAATTTGCCAGATATCATCTTTATGGATATTCGTATGCCAGGGATTAACGGCCTTGAAGCGATCAGGGAAATACGAAGCAGCCACAAAAAAGTTATTATCTTTGTTTTAACCGCATTTGACCAATTTGAATTTGCTAAAGAGGCACTTCAACTAGGGGTAATGGAATATCTGCTAAAACCCGTAAAAAGAACAAAGGTTGTAGAGGTTTTGTCAAAAGCTATAGAATCGATTAATGCAGAAAAGGAAAAATGGAAAACGGAACTTGAACTAAAAGAAAAAATAGAATATATGGGGCCTATTGTGGAAGCGGGTTTTATTTACTCTATTCTAATGGTTGATGAAAACAAGAAAGAATTAACAGATTATAAAAGAATTTTTGATAATATAGCGGAAGATGGATATATACTTACACTTCAGTTTATGAAGGGAAAAACAAATGATGAGATAACATCGGGGCTTAGAAGTCATGACTTTTATGATTACTTTGCAGATTTGGCAAAGTGCGAAAATAACTGTATTGTTGGCCCAATCATGATGAATAGAATAATAACTTTTGTACCCGTTAGAAAATCAAAAAATGAAAACATCGTTAAAAAAAATGCAGTATCCCTTGGAGAAAATCTTTTCAAAAAGATTTCTGAAAAATATGGGGTTGGCGTAAAAATAGGCATTGGGACACCGTATAATAGCTTTGAAGATCTTAAAAAATCATTTGAAGAATCTGTTATGGCAATAAGACACCTAGAACAAGAAGGCGTCATACATTTTTCGGATATTGATTATAAGAATAATTTTACAAATGAATATCCCATAGATAAAGAAAAAATATTTTTCAAGAAAATTTCTGCAGGCAATACAGCTGAAAGCATCATTGCTTTTAATTATATTTTTGACTGGCTGATGAATGAATATGAGGGAAAAACCCTTAAAATTAAATGCAAAATTTTGGAGCTGCTATTCATTGCTAAGTATATTTCCGTAAACGAGGCAGTTCAAGAATCTCATTTGAAAAACAATCTATTGGAGGAAATCCTTTCTATAGAAGAAACAAGAGAGCTGCAACTATGGTGCAGAAAACTCATTGAAAATCTAGCGGAACAGGCCTTTACAAGTAAAGATTTCAAAACGGGGAGCCTCATAAGAAAAGCCAAGGATTATATTAAGTTTAATTATGCCAAAAATATAACTCTTGAGGATGTAGCTATGGAAATAAATGTGAGCCCCCAGTATTTAAGCAAGCTCTTTAAAGAGGAGACGAGAGAAAATTTTATTGACTATCTTACAGCAATAAGAATGAAAATAGCTAAAGATTTACTTGAAAAGAATGATTTAAGCATAAAGGAAATATGCTTTCATATAGGATATAGTGATCCAAACTATTTTAGCCGCATATTCAAAAAAAATATTGGAATAACGCCAACAGAATACAAGGAAGAACTAATAAATTCAAAGTTTGAGTAGATCAAAGAAGGAGGATTGCCAATGCCAAATTCAAATAGATATATTAAATTATTTGTGTACATTCTTATAAGTTTATTCATATTATCAGCCTGCGGAAATGAGGAAGTTAAAACTAGAGAGGCGCTAACATCTTCTAAGGACCAAATCATCATTGGCTTTTCAATGGATACGCTTGTCCATGAAAGATGGTTAAGAGATAGGGATGTATTTATAGCAAAGGCAAATGAACTTGGCGCGGAAGTGATCCTTCAAATCGCTTACAGTGATAGTGAAGAACAGGAAAAACAAGTTCAATATCTACTTGATCAAAACATTGATGTTCTTGTTCTAGTTCCTCATGACGCGGTATCCGCTGCGAATATGGTAAAAAAAGCCCACGAACGAGGGGTAAAAGTAATTTCATATGATAGGCTTGTAAAAAATGCTGATGCGGATTTATATATTTCATTTGATAATATTATGGTTGGAGAACTTATGGGACAAGCAGCTTTGAGCCGAGCGCCTATGGGCAATTACATTTTTTTGAATGGGTCTGATTCTGATAATAATTCATTTATGATCAAAGAGGGTTATATGAAATTACTAAAACCCAGTATTGATAATAAGGAAATAGCAATTATTGGAGAAACCTGGGTGAAGGACTGGCTATATGAAAATGCCATAGAATATATGGAAAAGGCGATAAAGGATGGCGTTAAAATAGACGCTATAATTGCTGGAAATGACACATTGGCAGGAGCAGCGGTCCATGTACTAGCAGAAAAAAGACTTGCTGGAATTGTAACGGTTGTTGGTCACGATGCTGACCTTGATGGTTGTCAGCGCGTTGTTGAGGGGACCCAGTATGCTACAGTATATAAACCAATAGATATACTAGCGACAAAAGCAGCCGAATTTGCCATTATAATGGGAAAAGGAGGGCTTGTACAGACGGAAACAATGATAAACGACGGAAAATATGAGGTGCCATATTACAAGATAGCGCCAATATTAGTAACAAGAGATAATATGATGGAAACTATCATAAAGGATCAATTTCATAGAGAAGAGGATGTTTATCTCAATGTAGAAAAACCAGAGTAAATAGTTCTAAATTTAAACCTTACTTATTTTAAGGTTAATAATTTTCACTAATACTATTAAAATTATGCAAGGAATAAATTAATACTTAATATGCCTAATTATGTATAGGGTAATGAATGATACAATCTATTTAGTAAAAGTTTGCACAAAAATAAGGAGGGTATCAAATGAAAAGATTTTCTAAATTAGTAGTTGTTGTAGCAATTGTTACACTAGTAGGATCTATGTTTGGCGCTTGTGGAAGTTCCACACCAGCAGAACCAAGTGGCGGAGTAGACATTGGTATTGTACTTCCAACAAAGGATGAACCAAGATGGGTTCAGGATGAAGCAAGATTTAAAGAAGCATTGATGAACACTGATTATTCTGTAGAAATTTTATTTAGTCAAGGAAATTCAGCAAAAGAAAAAGAAAATGTTGAAGCTTTGATTGCAAAGGGAATTAAGACGCTAATAATTTGTCCTCAAGACGGTGCAGCAGCAGGTGCAACTGTAGAAGCAGCAAAAGCAGAAGGTATTACTGTCATTTCATATGATAGACTTATTACAAATACCGATGCCGTTGATTACTACGTTACATTTGACAGCATAGCAGTAGGAGCAGCTCAGGGACAGTACTTAGTAGACAATGCAAAAATGACGAATGAACCTTTGTATTTATATGCAGGAGCTTCATCAGATAACAACGCTTTCCTATTCTTTGAAGGTGCTTGGAATGTACTTCAACCTAAAATAGCTGATGGAACGTTCTTCATTGCAAACTCAAGTGAAGCTGTAGCGCTGAAAGACAAAGCAACACTTACTCGTGATGAAATGAGTAAAATTATCAGTCAGGTTACAACAAACTGGGATTTCAACGAAGCTAAGAACAAAGCAGAAGCACATTTAACTGCAGCAGATGCAGCATCTAAGGGTGATGTAGCAATACTAGCGCCAAACGATGGGACAGCTCGTGCAATCGCTGATGTCTTTGCTGCAGACACTGCCATAACAAGTTATGTAGTAACAGGTCAAGATGCAGAAAAAGCTTCAGTTCAATACATCATTGATGGAAAACAGTCAATGACAGTTTTCAAGGATGTTCGTACTCTTGTTAAAGATTCAATTGACATAGCTGTAACGATACTAGAAGGTTCAACGCCAGCGACTACAGGTGAATATGACAATGGAACCATCCAAGTGAAGGCTAAACAGACAGAAGTAATTGTAGTTGACCAGAAAAATGTAAAAGCAGCTTTAGTTGATTCTGGATACTATACAGCAGATGAATTCACAAATTTAAAATAAGTTAATATTAAATTGATTAGTCGGAATAGTGATGGGCTTGTCTGTCACTATTCTACTTTTCTAGTTAATTGGTGAATTGAAAAAGGAGCGTAAGCTACTATGATCAAACACATTTTAGAAATGAAAAATATAACAAAAGAGTTCCCAGGAGTTAAGGCTTTAAATGATGTTAGCTTTAAAGTGGAAGAAGGAGAGATTCACTGTCTTGTTGGAGAAAACGGAGCGGGCAAATCCACCTTAATGAAAGTTTTAAGCGGCGTGTATCCTCATGGCGCATACAAAGGGGATATCTTGTTAAATGGAGAGGTCCAAAAGTATTCAAACGTCCGTGATAGTGAAAAGGCGGGTATCGCCATCATTTATCAAGAACTTGCACTAATACCCGAAATGACTGTATATGAGAATATATTCTTAGGGCATGAAATTAAAAAAGGCGCTACTATAGATTGGAATGAAACTATTGTAAGGGCTTCAAAAATGTTGGAAAGAGTAAAACTTGAAGTGAATCCAGCGACACTTGTTAAAAATCTTGGTGTGGGAAAACAGCAGTTAATTGAGATAGCAAAAGCATTAAGTAAAAATGTAAAACTTTTAATTTTAGATGAACCTACTTCCGCCTTAAACGAAAATGACAGCGAAAATTTATTACTTCTTCTTAAGGAATTGAAAGCACAGGGGATTACATCAATTATGATTTCCCATAAGCTTAAAGAAGTAATTTCAATAGCTGACACTGTAACTATACTTAGAGATGGGGAGACGATTTGCTCATTAGACGGTAAAAAGGGTGAAATAAAGGAAAATGTCATCATTAAAAATATGGTGGGAAGAGAAATAGATAATATTTATCCTAAAAGAGACTTTAAACCTTCAGAGGAGAAGGTTTTAGAATTGGAAAACTGGTGTGGATATGACCACACGCAAGGAAGGGAAATTCTTAAAGACATCAGCCTTCATGTTAAAAAAGGTGAGATTGTTGGTATCGCTGGTTTAATGGGAGCGGGAAGAACGGAGCTTGCACAAAGTATTTTTGGAAATCCAAAAGGTTATAAGTTAAAAGGCAACTTAATAATCAAAGGAGAAAAAACAAACTTTAAGCAGACAAGTGAAGCGATTAAAGCAGGAATGGCTTATGTCACTGAAGATAGAAAAGGAAATGGGCTTATTTTAATTCAAGATATCAAACAAAATATTTCACTAGCAAACCTGAAAGCAATTTCAAAGAATGGTCGAATTAATGAAAATGAAGAAATAAATATTGCAAATGATTACAAAGATGATCTTAATATAAAAGCACCAAGCATAGCTCAACTTGTAGGTAATTTAAGTGGCGGTAACCAGCAAAAGGTCTCTTTAGGGAAGTGGCTATTTGTTAAACCTGAAATATTAATACTTGACGAGCCTACAAGAGGGATCGATGTAGGAGCTAAATATGAAATATATACTATAATGAATGAACTCATAGAAAAAGGCATGAGCATTATAATGATTTCTTCAGAATTGCCTGAAATATTGGGTATGAGTGACCGAATTTATGTGGTCGCTGAAGGAAAAATTACAGGAGAATTGCCTATAAAAGAAGCCACACAGGAGAGAATTATGGCTATGGCAACAAATTAGGAGGAGAGAATATGAATCTTTTGAATGAAGCAAAGACACTTATGAGGCAAAACATTCGTGAATATGGTATGTATATTGCGCTTGTAGTAATAATGATTACATTCACGATTGCGACCAACGGCCTTTTTATTTCATCTAGAAATATTAGTAACTTGATCAACCAAACTGGATACATAGCAGTACTTGCAATTGGCATGACTCTTGTTATTGTAATAAGACACATTGATTTATCTGTAGGGTTTTTATCCGGATTTTTAGGGGCAATTTGCGCTATTATGCTAACTAGATTTGGGCTCCCAGTATATGTTGCCATACCACTTATCTTGATATTTGGCATTTTGATAGGTATCATTAATGGATTTTTAATTGCCCAAGTTAATATCCCTGCCTTTGTTGCAACATTGGCTGGATGGCTGATTTTTAGAGGATTGCTTCTTTGGGTTACAGAAAAGACGGGCACTATAGTCATTGATGATAAATATTTTAATGCAATAGGGAATGGATTTATACCAGACATTGCAAATTTCCCGGGTTTTCATTTGCTTACCATGATTATTGGTGGATTAGCAATTGTTCTTTTTGTATGGAGCGAACTTCATAGCAGAAAACTTAAAATAAAATATAATTTTGACGTTGTATCAATGAATATAGTAATTATTAAAATGATATTTGTATCACTAGTTATAGGATATATTACCTGGATCTTAGCAGGATACAATGGTCTTTCTTGGACTATCGTAATAGTTGCAATTACAGCTGCCATTTATCACTTTATAACGACTAAAACCATATTGGGAAGACATATATATGCGCTCGGGGGAAATCCTGAGGCAGCACAGCTTAGCGGGGTAAATATTAAGAAGATAACTTACATGGTATTTTGCTCAATGGGGATGCTTTCTGCACTGTCTGGGATACTATTTGCATCAAGGCTTCAGTCGGCAACAACAACGGCTGGCACCCTATTTGAACTGGATGCAATCGCCGCAGCGTATGTAGGTGGAGTATCGGCTGCTGGAGGAGTCGGGAAGGTTACAGGATCTTTAATAGGTGCACTCGTCATGTCTTCTTTAGTAAGTGGAATGAACCTTATGGGCGTGGGAATATACTACCAGTATATTATTAGAGGGGCTGTTCTAGTAGTAGCCGTTATATTTGACGTAACTACAAGAAATTC
>JBBRXC010000040.1:0-12979 GCA_038248745.1 Peptostreptococcales bacterium
GAAACAGAAAGACCCTCCCACCGTTTCACTGGCAAGAGGGTCTTTCTATTTAAAATCATATTTTGATTTACATTTATTTTCTACTATTCATCGGCACGTAATCAAGATGAGGCTGTACACAATTGTAGGCAGGTCTCATCAATTTTTTGCCAGAAACAATTTCTTCAAGCCTGTGTGCACACCAGCCTGATAATCTTGCTGTCGCAAATAAAGGTGTGGCAACATCTGCGGGTATGTTTAAAGCATTATAAACGAATCCGGAATAAAGGTCTACATTTGCTGGCATTGGTTTTTTTATGCCGGTAACTTCTTCATAAATGGCAGATCCGTTTTTATCAATGAAATCACATAGCATAAATTCATCAACAAGATTCTTATCAGTTGCAAGTTTTTTAGCCATATCCTTTAATACCACAGCTCTTGGGTCTGATAAGGTGTAAATGGCATGCCCAAGCCCATAAATGAGGCCGGTGCCATCGTTTGCTTTCCCTTTTAAAACGCGGATCAAGTACTTTTTGACTTCTGCGTAATCTGTAATATCTTTTACATTTTTCTTTAAGTCAGCCATCATTTCAATAACCGCGATGTTCGCGCCTCCGTGTTTTGGCCCTTTCAAAGAACCTACAGCAGCAGAAATCGCGGAATAAGTATCCGTTCCAGAGGATGAAATGAGATGCGTTGCAAATGTGGAGTTATTACCACCGCCATGCTCGGCATGAAGCGTAAGACAAATATCAAGCAACTTGGCCTCTAAATCAGTATATTCTCCATTTGACCGAATCATTCTTAAAATGTTTTCGGCTGTACTGAGTTCTGGTATCGGATAATGAAGGTGCAAACTTTGATTGTCGAAATAGGCTCGTTTTGCTTGATAGCCATAAGCGATTAAACTTGGGAAATATCCAATTAAAGCAAGCGATTGTCTCAAAACATTTTCAACGGAAGTATCTTCGGGTGAAGTATCATAGGAATACAGTGCAAGGACACTTCGTGCCAGTTTGTTCATAATATTTACGGAAGGTGCGGTCAAGATCATATCTCTCGCGAAACCTAAAGGTAATTCCCTTTTTGATCCAAGTAATATTTGGAAATCTTTCAGCTGCTTTTTTGTTGGTAATTCTCCAAAAAGCAAAAGATAAGTAGTTTCCTCAAATCCGAAACGGTTCTCAGCGATGCAGTTCTCCACAATATCATCTATTCCATAGCCTCTGTAAAACAACTGACCTTCTACTGGAAGCTTTTCTTTTTCCTCGTTGACTTTATATCCAACGACCTCGCCTATTCGAGTCAAGCCTACTACGACACCTGTGCCATTTGTATTCCTAAGACCTCTTTTTACATCATACTTAATGAATAGCTCATTTTCAATATTGTCAGTAGTAGAAATTTTCTTTGACATTTGACGAAGAAAAGCAGCTTCATTTATAGCTAAATAAGAAGCAGAAGGCTGAACCTTATCCGATTCCATCTGTTTTCCTTTTAAATCTAGTATTTTATCTATCATAATATCTCCTCAACTCATAAATCGTTAATGAAAGTAGTATACCACATTAAAGCACTACCATCAAGGAAAAGGTTCGTATACAAGTTTCATTAGACTCTTAGATAAGTTGGATGAGGTTTGTACATATGTTTGATTATGATATCAAAAACGGGTATAATAATATTGCTATGACAAATTTTAAGATTGTATCAAATTACAAACCGACAGGGGATCAACCTGAGGCAGTTTCAAAACTGACGCAGGGGATTTTTGGTGGGAAAAAATATCAGACACTTCTAGGAGTAACAGGTTCGGGTAAGACATTTACAATGGCAAATGTTATTGAGAACGTTCAACGTCCAACCCTTGTAATTTCTCATAATAAGACACTTGCAGCGCAGCTTTGTGGCGAATTTAAAGAATTTTTCCCGAATAATGCAGTTGAATATTTTGTCAGCTATTATGACTACTATCAGCCTGAAGCGTATGTGGCTTCAACGGATACCTACATTGAAAAAGATTCAGATATCAATGTGGAAATTGAAAAACTTCGCCATTCAGCCACTGCTGCTTTGGCAGAACGCCGTGATGTTATTATTGTTGCAAGTGTTTCTTGTATTTACGGACTTGGAAGTCCTTTTGATTACGAAAACCAAATGCTTTCATTAAGAGCTGGAGCAGAAAAAAACAGACAAGAAATGCTAAGAAAATTAGTGGATATCCAATATAACAGAAATGATATGGCTTTTGAGAGAGGTTCTTTCAGAGTTCGGGGAGATATCGTAGACATTTTTCCAGCTGGTTCAGAGAGTGCAATAAGAGTTGAATTTTTTGGAGATGAGATAGAAACGTTAAAAGAAATTAACCCGCTAACAGGGGAAATACTTGGGATCAGAAGTCATGTGTCTATTTTCCCTGCGTCCCATTATGTCACATCTAAAGAAAACGTGGAACGGGCAATTCTTACAATAGAGAAAGAACTGGAAGAGAGAATCATCTGGTTTAAAGATAGAGGGAAATTAATTGAGGCGCAAAGAATAGAGCAAAGAACAAGATACGACATGGAGATGCTTAGAGAGGTAGGTTCCTGCAAAGGGATTGAAAATTATTCAAGGCATATCAACGGATTGCCTCCTGGGAACAGGCCCTATACATTAATTGACTACTTCCCGAAAGATTTTTTGATTATCATGGATGAGTCTCATGTCATGCTGCCTCAATTAAGAGCTATGTATGCGGGGGACAAATCCAGAAAATCAGCTTTGGTTGATTATGGATTCCGACTCCCTTCAGCATTGGACAACAGACCGCTACAATTCGAAGAGTTTAACGGGATGATTAATCAGCTGGTCTTCGTCAGCGCGACACCAACGAAATATGAGTTGGAGGAAAGTGATGGCATATCGGCAGAGCAGGTGATCAGACCAACGGGATTACTTGACCCACAAATATTTGTAAGGCCTTCTCAAGGACAAATTGATGATTTGATTGGAGAAATCAATCAGCTTACCGCTAGGGAAGAAAAAGTACTTATTACAACGTTGACTAAAAAAATGTCGGAAAGCTTGACGGATTACCTAAAAAATGTAGGTATAAAAGTCAATTATCTTCATTCTGAGATTGAAACTCTTGAAAGAGTAAAAATACTAAGGGACTTAAGACTTGGTGTATTTGATGTTTTAGTAGGAATAAACCTTTTAAGAGAGGGTCTGGATTTGCCAGAGGTGTCTTTGGTTGTCATTCTGGACGCAGACAAACAAGGGTTTTTAAGAACGGAAACATCATTAATTCAGACTATAGGTAGAGCAGCAAGAAATGTGAATGGAAGAGTGATCATGTATGCTGATGGCATCAGTGAAGCCATGAGGAAAGCAATAGATGAAACAGACAGAAGAAGAAAAATACAGCAGCAGTATAATGAAGACAACGGAATAACGCCGACAACAATAGAAAAGGCGGTAAGGGACATTATAGAAGCCACTAAGGTGGAAGAGACAGCGATGGACTATTATCATGGGCGAACAGCGCTAGAACTCACGAAGAGTGAAAAAGGGGACTATGTAAAGAGACTGGAAAAAGAAATGAAACAGGCAGCTCAGGATCTTCATTTTGAGAGAGCGGCTCAGTTAAGAGATTTGATATTTGATATAAAAGCGAACCTAAAGTGATCAATAATTGTCTTGTTATGGATCGATGAGGGGTATTTCGTATAAAAAAGGTTACTTGAGGAGAAAAAATGGTTAGGGATATATTTATTAAAGGGGCGAATGAGCATAATTTAAAGAACATAGATGTGACAATACCAAGAGACAAGATGGTTGTTCTTACCGGGCTTTCCGGATCAGGAAAGTCGTCTCTTGCATTTGACACCATATATGCAGAAGGACAAAGACGTTATATGGAAAGTCTTTCGTCTTACGCACGTCAGTTTTTAGGGCAGATGGAAAAGCCGGATGTTGAATACATTGAAGGGCTTTCTCCGGCAATTTCTATTGACCAAAAGACGACGAGCAAGAATCCAAGGTCTACTGTGGGAACGGTTACGGAGATTCATGACTATTTGAGGCTACTGTATGCGAGAATAGGAATTCCCCATTGTTATATATGTGGGAAGGAAATAAGCAGCCAATCCATCGATCAGATTGTGGATTCTATTATGGAATTTGAAGAGGGAACTCGAGTGATTATACTAGCTCCCGTGATCAGAGACCGCAAGGGGGAGCACGAAAAAATACTGGAGAGAATCAGAAAAGAAGGATTTACTAGAGCACGAATTGATGGAGAAATGCTGGAATTGAATGAGGACACGATTTCTCTGGAAAAAACCTTTAAGCATACCATAGAAATTGTTGTGGATCGAGTTGTGATTAAACCGGGGGTTGAAAGCCGATTGACTGAAGCTGTTGAACTTGCAATAAGCCATGGAGACGGGCTAGTGCTTGCCAATGACAAGGTTTTCAGCACAAAACTTGCCTGCCCGGAGCATGGTGTTGGAATTGAGGAAATGGAACCAAGAATGTTTTCCTTTAATAGTCCATTTGGGGCTTGCCCAGAATGTAATGGGTTGGGATTCAAACAAAGAATAGACCCGGATTTAATCATTGAAGATCAGGAATTGAGTATTATTGGCGGTTGTCTTGGAAATGCCTTCGCTTCCATGGAGGTGGCTGGGTTTTATAGGCAAATGATAGAAGCGCTTGCCCTTGAACATGGGGTTGATTTGAACACGCCCTATAAGGAACTCCCAGAAAAATTTAGAAATGAACTGCTTTACGGGACTGGAAAAAGACATATAAAATACCATTACAGAAGCAGAAACAGTAATAATAAATCTTATATGGACCATCCTTTCGAAGGCGTCATCAACAATTTGGAAAGAAGATACAGAGAAACCGGTTCTGACTATATGAAGGACAAAATGGATCAGTACATGAGGGTGACGCCTTGTGAAGTCTGTGGCGGGCAAAGGCTTAAACCAGAGGTTCTAGCTGTTACTGTCGGCGGTAAAAATATTGCGGAAATTTCAGGGTTATCCATCAGGGAAGCACTAAAATTTATGCAGGGGGTAAAACTGTCAAAAAAAGCGGAAGCGATTTCCAACCAGATTACAAAAGAAATCAAAGAAAGACTCAATTTCCTTATAGATGTGGGGCTTGATTATCTCAGCCTTTCAAGAGCATCGGGAAGCCTTTCGGGAGGAGAATCTCAGCGAATAAGACTTGCCACGCAAATCGGGTCAAGCCTGGTTGGCGTATTATATATTTTGGATGAACCAAGTATTGGATTGCACCAGAAAGATAATGAAAAGTTATTAAAGACTCTTAGAAAACTAACTGATTTGGGGAATACCCTTATTATTGTGGAGCATGATGAAGAAACAATGTATGCGGCAGACCATATTATTGATATTGGCCCAGAAGCAGGTATTCATGGTGGCGAAATCGTTGCAGAAGGAACTGTTGAAGATATTAAAGCTTGTGAAAGATCTTTAACCGGACAATATTTAACGGGTAAACGTAAAATAGAAGTGCCTGAAGATAGAAGAAAAGGAAACGGATTAAAACTGGAAATAGTGGGCGCTGCTGAAAACAATCTGAAGGAGATAAACGTAGAAATACCTTTGGGCCTGTTTGTAAGTGTTACCGGCGTTTCCGGCTCGGGCAAGAGTAGCCTGATCAATGATATATTATACAAAAGCCTTTCGGCCTCATTAAACAGAGCCAAAGAACGACCCGGTGCACATAAAAAAATTGTTGGCATTGAGAATATTGATAAGATTATTGATATCAATCAATCGCCAATTGGAAGAACACCCCGTTCTAACCCAGCAACTTATACAGGAGTATTCACTCCTATCAGAGATCTCTTCGCCCAATTACCAGAGGCAAAACTTAGGGGGTATGAAAAGGGTAGATTCAGCTTTAATGTAAAGGGTGGTCGGTGTGAAACATGTAACGGAGACGGCATCATTAAGATAGAAATGCATTTTCTTCCGGATGTTTATGTGCAATGTGAAGTGTGCAAAGGAAAAAGATACAGCAGGGAAACACTGGAAGTCAAATACAGAGGGAAAAGCATTCATGATGTATTGGATATGAATGTTTCAGACGCCCTTGAATTTTTCAAAAATCATCCGTCCATCTCAAGACAGCTGGAAACCCTAGAAGAGGTGGGACTTGGATATATTAAACTTGGCCAGCCATCCACGCAGCTTTCAGGGGGAGAGGCGCAAAGAATTAAGCTTGCTTCTGAGCTTTCAAAGCGAAGTACTGGAAAAACCATGTATATCCTCGATGAACCTACAACTGGACTTCATTTTGCTGATGTGGATAAATTGATTCAAGTCTTAGACCGGCTGGTTGATGCTGGGAATACAGTAGTAGTCATTGAGCATAATTTGGAAGTCATAAAAAGGGCAGACCATATCATCGACCTTGGGCCTGAGGGTGGAGACCGAGGCGGAGAAATAATCGGCACGGGTACGCCAGAAGAGTTGGCCGAAAATGAAAATTCGTATACAGGTCAATTTTTGAAAAAAGTACTGAAGTAGAATGGCGGTATAATTTGAAACGAAAAAATGAGTAGAATGGCGGTATAATTTGAAACGAAAAAAAGAAAAAAGGCTCATGTACTTTTATATGATTTGTCTCATTATCATGTGGAGTTTCGATTATATTGTGGCAAAACATGCGCTGGAGACCTTAGAGCCATTGGTCTTGCTATATTTAAAATATTCGGTTGCTTTGTTTTTTATGATGTTGATCAAACAGGTCATTGACAGAGGCTTGAAACTTCAAAAGAGAGACATATTAACCTTATTGGCATGTTCTGTGCTGGGGGAAATTCTCTATTTCTACTGCGAATATTCAGCGATGGAATACCTGACAGTATCCGTCATCTCGATTTTGCTTGCGTTCATACCTGCACTGTCTATTCTTTCTGAAATTGTAATATACAAGAAGAATCCTTCGGTTAAGCTGGTTGTAGGCGTTGTAATCTGCGGGATCGGTGTAGCCATGGTAATAGGCGTGGACTTCAAAGAATTATTTAACGGGAAAATCATTGGTTATCTACTGGTTCTGGGCGCCTTATTCTCCTGGAATGCCTATAACTTTATTACGGCAGCATTACATGACAGGTATTCCTCAATTTCCTTAACCGTATTACAACTGGGATGTACTCTTGTCATTCTTGCCCCTTATGTGGTCATGAATTTACCGAAGCTTTCCGACTTTACACCTGGGACAATTGGTGGCATAATATATCTTGGAGTATTTGGAGCAGGTTTGGGGTTTTTGATTCAAGTAAGAGCATTACATGTTATTGGCCCAACAGCAACTTCCTTGTTTTCAAATTTTTTGCCAATCTCCACAACGGCACTTGGGTGGTATTTTTTAAATGAAACTATTTCATTTATTCAAATAATAGGAGGAATCGTCATTATTACCTCTGGGTATTTTGTAATAAGAGAAAAAGGGAAAATGGAGGAACTTTGCAATGAATGACAGGCACAATTTAACAATGTTAACAGATTTTTATGAGCTCACCATGGCCAATGGATATTTTGAGACTGGTATCGCTGAAGATATAGCATATTTTGATATGTTTTTCAGAAAAACACCGGATGGCGGCGGGTTTGCTATCATGGCAGGACTTGAACAAGCCATTGAATATCTAAGTAATCTGCGATTCTCTGACCGGGATATAGAATTTCTTGAAAACAAGAAAATTTTCAGCAAGGCATTTTTAGAATATTTGAAGGAATTTAAGTTTACCTGTGATGTCTGGGCCGTGCCGGAAGGAACGCCTATTTTCCCAGGAGAACCAATTATTTCTGTGAAAGGACCAGTCATTCAGGCCCAATTTATTGAAACCATGCTTTTACTGTTAATAAATCATCAAAGCCTGATAGCGACAAAGGCAAACAGAATTGTTAGAGCTGCGAAGGGGAGAGGCGTCATGGAATTTGGCACTCGCAGGGCGCATGGGGCATCTGCCGCTGTTTTGGGTTCAAGAGCGGCGTATATTGGTGGATGCATTGGAACGGCGTGTGCAATATCCGAGAGGGATTATGGTATATTGTCTTTAGGAACAATGGCGCATAGCTGGGTTCAAATGTATGCCAGCGAATATGAAGCATTTAAAAAGTATGCGGAAATATACCCCGAAAACTGCACATTACTTGTTGATACCTATAATGTTCTGAAATCAGGCGTGCCAAATGCCATAAAAGTATTTAAAGAAATAAAGCCGGAAAAAATGGGAATTAGAATCGACAGTGGAGATATTACCTATCTGACAAAACGAGCAAGAAAAATGCTTGATGAAGCGGGTCTTACGGACTGCAAAATTGTTGTTTCTAATTCGCTGGATGAGTATATTATCAGAGATGTCATTCTTGAAGGTGCTTGCGTGGATTCTTTTGGTGTAGGAGAACGACTGATTACCTCTAAATCGGAACCCGTATTTGGTGGTGTCTATAAATTGGCTGCGGTTGAGAAAAACGGCATAATGATCCCGAAAATCAAAGTGAGCGAAAACGTTGAGAAAATGACGAATCCGGGGTTTAAGACATTATATCGAATATTTGATAAAACCACGGGTAAAGCGATTGCTGATGTGATTACATTAGATCATGAGAAAATTCCTGATGGCGTCGAGTATGAGATTTTTGATCCTCAGGCAATCTGGAAAAGACAAACGATTTCTAATTTTTATGCTGTTAACATTAGAAAACCAATATTTATCAATGGCGAACTTGTCTATAAAATTCCAAGTCTTGATGAAACGAGAGCGTATTGTGCAGAACAGGTGGCATCTCTTTGGGAAGAAATGTTGAGATTTGAAAATCCGCAAATTTATTACGTCGATCTTTCAAAAGAACTTTGGGAAATGAAGAGAAAAATGCTTGAAGAGGCAAACCCATTATAAGCATCCGACATTGGGTTTGTTAAAAAAATAACCCTTGCAGTTGGTGGGTTTGTTGATTTGAAGCCTGTGGATAAGTTTTGAACGTAAATTAAAATGAGCTTACAATGGATGTGTCACCACATTTCATGTAAGCTCATTATTTTTTTTTGTTTGGTTCTGAAGGGCAAAAAGTTATACACAGGTAACCTGTTAATAACTAGAAATGTAAATGAGTAATTGCAAGGGCTCTGAGAAAACGAAGCCCAATGTCGGATGTTTATAATAGGCTTGCTTTGCCACCACTGCCTAGAACGTTCACTATTTTTCTCTTTACCATATCTTTTATTGCGGCTCTTGCAGGCGTCAAATATTGACGAGGATCAAAATCTCCAGGATGCAAGGCAAGATGTTCTCGGATGGCAGCCGTCATGGCAAGTCTTAAATCAGAGTCTATATTTACTTTGCAGACAGCACCTAATGCAGCCCGACGAAGCATTTCTTCTGGAATACCTATAGCATCTGGCATGTTTCCGCCATACTTGTTAATCGTTGCCACGAGTTCAGGGATGACCGATGAGGATCCGTGAAGAACGATTGGGAAACCAGGTAATCGTTTTGCTACTTCATCAAGAATATCAAAACGTAGCTCTGGCTTTTGTCCGGGTTTGAATTTAAAGGCGCCATGGGAAGTGCCTATTGCAATTGCCAGGGAATCAACACCTGTTTTTGAAACGAATTCCTCAACTTGTGCTGGATCTGTGTAGGAATGTGATGCCACATTAATATCATCTTCAATACCGGCAAGCTGACCAAGTTCTCCTTCTACCGTAACACCATGAGCATGGGCATATTCTACCACCTGTTTTGTAAGGGCTATATTGTCTAAGAATGAATGGTGAGACCCATCAATCATAACAGAAGAGAATCCGCCATCAATGCAGGATTTGCAAACTTCAAAGTCTGTTCCGTGGTCAAGATGAAGAGCAATTGGAAGATTTGTATCAGCGATTGCTGCTTCCACTAACTTTATTAAATAAATATGCTTCGCATATTTTCTCGCTCCGGCAGAAACCTGCAAAACCAAAGGAGAATTCTCCTCCATAGCAGCTTCCGTGATCCCTTGAATGATTTCCATGTTATTTACATTGAAAGCACCAATGGCGTAACCGCCTTTATAAGCTTTTTCAAACATTTCTTTTGTTGTAACTAACGCCATAATTTTTTCCTCCTAAAAAATATTTACAATAATAATAAATGAATAACAAAAATAATAAATTATAGACCGAATTTATAGACCGAATTTATAGACTAAATTATAGCCCAGGCTTGGTGATGATTTCTATTACTTCTTCATCCGTTGCATTTTCGGGAAGGATGAAATTCCCGGTCTTAATTTGTGTTTGTACGCCTGCATCTTCAATAACGGAAAGAAATTCTTCTGAATTTAAAAATAATCCAACAGATACAAATTTCTCGGCTACAGATTGAAGGGACTCTCCATAATTAATATAGATAGCCAGCATTTCAACATTATCACCGTCATCTTTAATTGCCGCAGAGGAGGTCGTGTCTTTATCTCCTACATATACCGCCGGGGCAGAGACAACTGGGGGCTTTATATTTGCAGCAAAGGTTTCAGGATATGATAAAATTGCATCAATTCTTGAAAAAACGATTAAACCTGCTATTGAAATGATAAGTAAGGCGACAACAATATCGCTTTTGTCATAGATAAAATCCTTTAATTTATTCATACAATCCCCCTGTTTGTTCATTTTCTATTATCTCCAATTTATCACATTTTCAGATAATTAACAATTGATACAAGACAAATATATTAAATTTTCTTTACAGGGATATCTAATTTTATTGAATTGTTGTATAATTAACGGATGATTAAAATAATAATAGGTTTAAATGAAGATAACCAAAGGTTGGACAGATTTTTAAAGAAGTATTTAAAAAATGCACCCTTAAGCTATATTTACAAAATAATCCGAAAGGATGTTAAGGTAAATGGCAAAAGAGGTGCTATTGATTTAGTTCTTTTTAATGGAGATGAAGTTGCTTTATATATTTCCGATGATGACTTGAATAATCTGCTTGAACCTAAAAAACATCAGAAAGCAAAAAAACAGTTTACGGTTGCTTATGAAGATGAAAATATAATTATTGTGGAAAAGCCTTTCGGTTTATTGACACATGGGGATCAAAATGAAAAGAAAAACACCCTAGCAAACCAGGTGGTTGGATACCTGATAGAAAAGAGCGATTACGTTCCAAGGGTGGAGAAAACTTTTGTCCCTTCACCTGTGAATAGGCTGGATAGAAATACGACTGGACTGGTCCTATTTGGCAAGAATAATCGAGCGCTTCAAAGCCTGAATCATATGCTTAGAGAAAAAGGATTTGTTAAAAAATTCTATATTACCGTCGTATGCGGTGAAATGGAAAAACCTTTAGTATTGAGGGATAAGATGGAAAAGAACCATGAAAACAACATGGTTAAGGTAATGGGGATAGAGGCTGAAGGTGGAAAAATCATGGAAACCATCGCAAGACCTCTCATTGCTAAAAATGGGTTTACTTTGGTGGAGGTGGAGCTTGTAACGGGACGGACCCATCAAATAAGAGCCCATCTAGGAAATGCTGGATTCCCTGTCATAGGGGATGCGAAATACGGCAAACGGGAGACGAATAGGAAAATCGAGCAAAAATATGGACTTACTACACAATTCCTGCATGCGTATAAGCTTTGCTTTGAAAAGGGAGAAGAACCATTAGCGTATTTAGCAGGTTTGACCATTACAGGAAATCTGCCCGAAACCCTTGAAAACATAAAAGTAGACATGTTTGGATAGTAGGAGAGTAAAATTATGCAAAAATATAGACCCTATCTGGTCGCGGCTATGGTGGCAATTCTGATGACAGTATTTATTGCACCGGAAATACATGAAGGGAATGCAATGTCACCAGCGTTAAACAATGGTGATGTGGTAATATTAACAAAGGAAACTTATTCTGAGAATAGAGGTATGCCCGAGTTGGGAGAATTGGTAGTGCTTTCGAAAAATGCTTTTGGTGCGGGTTATGCTGAAGATAATCCAATTAGAAGAGTGACCGGACTCCCGGGGGACACAATAACGCAGGAGAACGGGATGGAAATAAAGGTTGATAAAAATCAGGTGTATGTTTCCGCTGAAAATCCAGCGGAGGCAGTTTACAGTGGGGACATGGAAACGGGGCTGATTAAAAGCAGCGTCATTAAGGGGAAGGTTGTACTTAGAATATGGCCTTTTGGAAATATAGGGGGAGTACAGTAATGAAAGGGTTTTTAAAGGAATTAATCGTCGCAGCTCTTATTGCATTTTTGATTATGCAGTTTATTAAGCCGACAATAGTAAAGGAAAGCTCCATGCAGCCAACCTTATTTGAAAATAATTACATTTTTTTAAGCAAACAGTCTTATAATTTTGGAGACCCGAAAAGAGGAGATATTATTGTATTCCATACGAATCTTACCACGCAAAAGGGAGAAGAAAAACTTTTGATAAAAAGAATTATTGGATTGCCAGGAGATAAAATATCTATTGTGGAAGGTGAAGTGTTTATCAATGATGAAAAACAGGATGAGAAATATATTCTGGATGGTTTCACCTCAGGCTATCTAGAGGATTTTGTTGTGCCAGAAAACCAGGTATTTGTGATGGGAGACAACAGAGCTGTTAGCCTGGATAGCCGAGCGGAAGAAATAGGAACGATAGATATTGATAAAATTGTTGGGAAAGCTTTCTTTAGACTATATCCTTTTGGAGATATAGGGCTGTTGGAATAAAGGTATAAAATGAAACAGAAAAAATTAGTAGCAAACAATAAAAAAGCAAGGCATGAATATTTTATTGAAGAAGTAATCGAAGCGGGGATTGTTTTAACAGGTACAGAAATAAAATCTGTTAGACAGGGCAAGGTGAATCTGAAGGAAAGTTATGCAAAAATAGAAAATGGTGAATTGATCATTTATGGGATGCATATAAGTCCTTATGAGCAGGGAAACCGATTTAATGTTGATCCGATCAGGCCAAGAAA
>JBBRXC010000041.1:0-12965 GCA_038248745.1 Peptostreptococcales bacterium
ATGTTGAGTTTATTGGTTGGGCTTTCATCAAATCTGGCAAAATATCTGCCTAGCATAATAAAGTCCGCTCCCATTGCAAGGGCAAGCGCCATATGATAATCATACACAATGCCACCGTCAGAACAAATTGGAATATAGATCCCCGTTCTGTCAAAATAATCTTTTCTAGCCTGCGCAATTTCTATTACAGCCGAAGCCTGTCCTCTGCCAATCCCCTTTTGTTCTCTTGTGATACAGATAGACCCGCCGCCAATACCAATCTTCACGAAATCAGCACCCGACTCTGCCAAATAAAAGAATCCTTCTCTGTCAACAACATTTCCGGCTCCGATTTTAACATTTTCTCCGTAGTTCTCCCTGACAAAATCTATGGTGTCTTTTTGCCACTCAGAAAATCCCTCAGAAGAGTCAATGCACAATACATCTGCACCAGCCTCTACCAATGCAGGCACTCTTTCCTCGTAATCCTTTGTGTTGATCCCCGCACCCACAACATAACTTTTATGGGCGTCGAGTAGTTCATTGGGATTTTCCTTATGGGAATCATAATCCTTTCTAAATACAAAATGAGTCAGTCTCTTGTTCTCGTCTATGATAGGAAGTGCATTTAATTTATGCTCCCACATCATGTCGTTTGCTTCAGACAGAGAAATCCCATCTTCGGCATAGATTAGATCTTGAAAGGGGGTCATGAATTCTGAAACTTTAGTATCCATCGCCATTCTGCTGATTCGATAGTCTCTGCTCGTAATAATCCCCTGGATTTTCCCTTCCGCCGTTCCGTCATCTGTCACGGCAACGGTGGAGTGTCCACTGTTTTCTTTTAGTGCCACCACATCAGCAAGGGTCTGATTAGGGCGTATATTTGAATCACTCCTTACAAATCCTGCTTTATGGCTCTTTACTCTTTTCACCATTGCCGCCTGGGTATCAATGGCCTGGGATCCAAATATGAAGGAAATCCCACCTTCCTTGGCAAGTGCAACAGCCAGTCTATCATCAGAAACAGACTGCATGATTGCAGAAACCAGAGGAATGTTCATTTCTATTGCCGGTTGCTCTCCTTTTTTAAATTTAACAACTGGTGTTTTTAAGCTGACGTTTTCAGCTCTACACTCCTTTGATGAATATCCCGGTACCAGCAGGTACTCGTTAAACGTTCTTGATGGTTCATTGAAAAAATCCGCCATTTTCGTCCTCCCTATCTATCAATATACTCTTCTAATGTGAGTTTCTCATCTGTAATAATTTTTGCTACCTCAGTACCAACATATCTAAAATGCCAGGGTTCATACATATACCCTGTGATGTCCGTCTTGCCTTTAGGATATCTTAAAATAAATCCATAATCTACCATATTTTCAATCAGCCATTTCCATTCCGACGTCTGATCAAAGTCATCGGTCAATGCATATCCAACGGAAGAGGCACTAACATCTACTGCCAAACCCGTCTGATGCTCACTGGATCCAGGCTTTGCACTAAACTTGTCAGCCTCTGCCTGTCCATACTTGGCCACAGAGTTATTATATAATACAGACTGAAATCCATACGACCTATAGGCCGTTGTCATCACAATTTCAACCCCTGATTTTTTCGCTGATTCCACCATACTATTAAAGTGTTCTGCGGCCTCTGCCCTCATGAATCTTGATTCTGCAGACCGGTCCTTGGCAAAATAGACTATCGGCGCCAGATCTTCCGGTTTATAGTTCTCCTCCAAATAATTGTTCTTATTTACAAGAATTAGCAAGCCCGTATCGTGTTTCGGATTTTCTGATTCATCCGGTATGGGTTTCTGATGATCGGCCTCTTCATTCTGTTCAATTGAAATCGGTTTGTCTTCCCCACCTGTTTTATCTGGTGGGGTTGGGCTCTGATCATGTGTAGACACCCACACTGCAATCCCCACGATAATGACAGCCAACACGGTAATCGTTTTGATTAAGTTTATTTTTTTCATTTTATATCCCGTCTAAAATTTGCTTAAATTATTCTTATTATTTTACCCTATTTTGCATGAATTTACAAATGGTTTATAGCGGCCAATACCAAGTCTTTTAACCATTGCTGTTAACAGATTTCCCCGTATTAATTTTTTCGACTAAATAAATAACTGACTGCCGTACAGATCAAAAACCCTAAACTGGCCACCAACCCCTGGAGACTCCATTCAAACCCAGGAAATATAATGAATATAGAACCAATCATCAACCCCATTATCGCAAAATATAAAGCTTGTGGATGATCCTTTAAAAGGGTTTTTATAAGTTTAATCCCTGCCACCCCACCGGTTAATACACCTAAACCTACCGGAACAAGAATAATAAGATCAAAAGTTGAAATAGCTTTTAGCGTCAATGTATAAACGCCTAACAAAAGCATAATAAAAGACCCACTGATTCCAGGCAATATCATCCCTATTGTGCTGATAAATGCTGAAATAAAAAGCCATCCCAGTTTTGGCAGAGTAGTCAACTGATTTACAGAAAAAATGCCTTCCGTAGCACCAGGCATCAATTTGATGATTGCAAGTGCCACCATAAAAAATAATGCAAATGCAAAAGGGATCCAGTTTTTTTTCTGCACCCCATTAAATTTCGCCTTTTTATAAATCATTGGCATGCTGCCGATTACAAGACCAATGAAGCAAAAATTCGTCGCCATATAATAATTTTCAAACAGATAGGTGATCGCTTTGCTAAAAGTAAATATGCCTATTAATGCGCCCGCCCCTAAAAACCCTAGGAAGGTCATGTTCTGTTTCAGGTTTTCTCTGCTTAATGCAAATAATATCTTATCATAAATATTAAGAATAACTGCCATCGTCCCACCGCTTACGCCTGGGATGACATTGGCTATTCCTAATATGATGCCAAAGATTAAATTTTTTATGTTTTTCATTATAAGGGTTCCTTTTGTTTTGTATACTTATCTGTATGCTCTGATTAAAATAAAATCAATTATATCAATCTCATTTTATATTGCTAAATGCTTTAGGTCAATTGATAATATGGGGATCGACAAAATAATGTTCGGAATAATGACTTAATTTACCGAATTTTCAATTAACTGAATTTTATGTAAATAACTTGCACTATGAGAATTTTTATTATATGATAAAATTGTATTATAATTTTAGGAGGTGATAGTAACAATATGGATAGTATTCAGCTTTTAATCGGAAAAAGAATCAGGGAATATCGACTCTACAGGGGTTACAGTATAGATGAATTAGCTACCAAGGCTAATTTAAATGCGGCTCATTTAAGTGCAATTGAGCGCGGGGAAAAAAATCCAACCTTGCTCACGCTATCCAAGATACTAAATGTGTTGGATTACACATTTCAGGACTTGCTTGATTTTGTAAGGACACCAGATGAAATCGCCTCTGACTATAGCGGTAAAATATTGCCGTTGTTAGAAAATCTGACAAAAAAAGAACAGGAATTGGTTTATGCTCTTGTTAAAACTTTTACCGAAAAATAAATAATAAACCAGATTTCATGTTTTTTCTGGCTTAAAGAAATAAAAATAAAGGTATCAAACTGATATGAATCAGATTTGATACCTTTTCTTTATTTTTTATAGCTATTTATATTTCATGACAAAACGAATTACATCATTCCGCCCATACCACCCATGCCACCCATCGAAGGCATTGCTGGTTCATTGGATTTCACTTCTACCACGCCTGCTTCTGTCGTTAGAAGCATCGCTGATGCAGATGCAGCATTTTGAAGCGCTGACCTTGTAACCTTGGCAGGATCAACTATTCCTGCTTTAATCATATCCACATATTGTTCTGTTAATGCATTAAATCCTATGCCTCTTGCACTTGTCTTGATCTTATCTATTACAACAGATCCTTCAAATCCTGCATTTTCAGCAATCTGTCTCACTGGTTCTTCCAATGCTCTCATAATAATTGTGGCACCAGTTTTTTCATCTCCAGTCAGTGAATTTGCATATTTTGTTACTACTTCAATTGCATTGGCAAGCGCTACGCCGCCACCTGACACGATTCCCTCTTCAACGGCGGCTTTAGTTGCATTTAATGCATCTTCAATTCTAAGTTTTCTCTCCTTCAACTCAGTCTCAGTAGCTGCACCAACTTTAATAACGGCAACGCCTCCTGCCAGTTTCGCAAGCCTTTCCTGAAGCTTTTCTTTGTCAAAATCGGAGTGGGTTTCTTCAATTTGGGCTTTTATTTGAGAAATTCTACCTTGGATAACGGTTTGTTCTCCCGCGCCATCAACAATTACTGTCGTTTCTTTATTAATCTTAACCGAAGCAGCCGTTCCCAGCATATCTAATGTTGCTTCCTTTAAGTCATATCCTAATTCTTCTGAGATAACCGTACCGCCTGTTAATGCAGCAAGATCTTCCATCATCGCTTTTCTTCTGTCTCCAAATCCTGGTGCTTTGACGGCAACGCAATCAAATGTCCCTCTCAATTTATTTACCACGATTGTTGCAAGAGCTTCTCCTTCAACATCTTCAGCAATAATCAGAAGCTTTCTCCCCTGTTGAACAATTTGTTCAAGTATTGGAAGGAGTTCCTGAATGTTGGAAATTTTCTTGTCTGTAAGCAATATATAAGGGTTTTGCATCACTGCTTCCATCTTTTCCATATCGTTTACCATGTAAGCTGATAAATACCCTCTATCAAACTGCATTCCCTCAACTACTTCAAGGGTTGTTCCCATTGATTTGGATTCTTCAACGGTGATGACACCATCTTTCCCAACCTTTTCCATTGCATCTGCAATCAACCCACCAATGGTATCATCTGATGCAGAGACTGAAGCAACCTGAGCAATGCTTTCCTTACTATCCACTGTCTTTGAAATATTCTTAATTTCTTCAACGGCTATTGCAACTGCTCCTTGAATACCTTTTTTCAGCATCATCGGATTTGCCCCAGCGGCTACATTTTTAAAACCCTCACGTATAATAATCTGTGCAAGCAATGTGGCGGTTGTCGTTCCGTCTCCAGCAATGTCATTGGTTTTGGTAGCAACTTCTTTGACAAGCTGTGCCCCCATGTTTTCAACTGCATCTTCCAATTCTATTTCTTTTGCAATAGTAACACCGTCGTTTGTGATCATTGGACCGCCAAACTTCTTTTCAAGCAATACATTTCTTCCTTTAGGTCCAAGTGTTATTTTCACTGTATTTGCAAGCTGATCTACGCCTGCAAGTAATTTTTTTCTCGCATCTTCTCCATAAAATATTTCTTTTGCCATTTTCTATACCCTCTTTCAATCTTATTATTTTACTATTATTTTATCCTTGTAATTTTTAATTTTATTTTTTTACAGTTGCCAATATGTCTTTTTGAGACATAATGGAATATTCTTCGCCTTCAAATTTAATGTCTGTTCCTGCATATTTTGCGAATATGACGATGTCGCCCTCTTTCAGCTCCATCTTATCCTCTGAAGTTCCAGGACCCACTGCAACTACTTTTGCCATTTGAGGCTGCTCTTTTGCCTGCCCAGGTAATACGATACCGCTCTTTGTCTTTTCTTCAGCTTCTACTCTCTTAATAACAACTCTTTCGCCTAAAGGCTTTATTCCAAAACTCATATATCTTCCCTCCGTTTTTTTAATTGTTAGCACTCTTTATAGTTGAGTGCTAAATACAACTTATTATATTCTTGCACTTTTGTCAATAGATTAATTGAATTTTCCTTAATTTTATTTACATATTAAAACCTATGGCAATAAAAAGCCATGGTAAAAATATGGCAGGGATCATATTGGCAACCTTAATTTCCTTTGTAGCGATGCCCAGAAAATTTATTCCTATCCCCGCAATAAGCAGACTGCCCACCGCAGACATTTCAGTGATTATTTCAGGCGTCAACCATCCTTTTATAAAAGTAGCTCCCAAAGCAATGGCTCCTTCATAAAGAAGTACAGGTATTGCTGAAAAGGCAACGCCTATGCCAAGCTGGGATGCGAATACAATTGAAATGACTCCATCTAGAATGGACTTAGCAAAGAGCATCTCATGATTTCCCTGAAGCCCGCTGTTTAAGGCACCGACGATAGCCATTGATCCGGTACAGAACAATATGCTAGCTATAACAAACCCTTTGGCAAAATTTCCTTCACTGAATCCCAATTTTCGCTCCGCCCAGGTCCCAATATTATTCATTCCCTTATCCACGTTAATCCACTCACCAATGATCGCCCCCAGCACCATGCTTACTATAAGGGTCAGGATTGCCTTGCTTTCCATGGCTCCTGAAATTCCTATGTATATAAGTGACAGCGCAATTCCTTGCTTAATGATGGTTTCAAATCTTTCCGGGAAATTTTTAATAAGTACTTTGCCTAAAACCGCACACACTATGATAGTAATCGCATTCACTATTGGTCCTAACATTATTTTTGCCCTTCCCTTATATAATAAAACAAATATTGCTGCGCTATGCCCCCATATTCCCCAAAATTCTTTTCTGAATAGGCCCGCATTGCCTCCGTGTCTTCTTCGTCAATACCGTATAGCTGATTCATTAACCTTTTTACCCACACATCTATTGGGAAACAGCTGGCTTTTCCCATGGAAAAAAGTAATATGCAGTTTGCAACCTTAGGCCCAACGCCACACAAAGTGTTCAGATATTCAAATGTTTCTTCAATACCTTCCTTTTCAATTTGTTTGGCAGTCTCAATAATGTATTTTGCCCTGTAGCCAAGCCTGCAACCAGCCAAATCAGCTATACTCAAGTGGCTTAAAATTTCCGGTCTCGGCAAATCATAATGTTTTTTACCCCTGTATTCTCCAATATACTCTCCAAAGTTTTCGCAGAGGGCTTCTATACATTTTTTTATGCGTGGGATATTATTGTTTTGAGAAATTAAAAAAGAAACAATGGTTTCCCACTTGTCCTGATTTAATATTCTTATCCCATATCCATATTCTACAGCCTTTTCCATCACCGGGTCAGTTTTACACAACTGTTTTTTTATTACGCCGTAATCCCTTTCAAGATCAAGATAACTCTTCCATGTTTTTTCAAAATCCTCTTTTACAACCAGATTAATTTCCACGTCAACAGACCTGTCTATGCCCTGTTCTTTCTGAGATGACTGCATAAGATCTAGATGTGGGCTTGGAAGGGTTTTCATATTTACAATTTTTCCAAAGGCAACACCTGTATAACTTCCGTCTTCTTCCTTTACCCATCTAAAGCATTGGCCACAGTTAAATATATGATCCAAATTAAAATCTTTTATGTTTTTGATTTTTACCAATTGATACCCCTGGTTTTTATTTCAATCCCCTAACCTCTACATTAACTGTTTCAATATTAAATGCTGTCATGAGTTCTACGCCTGAGGATATATTGCTCTGCAAATTTTTTGCCGCATCGATCACTTTGCATCCATAATCAAGTATTGCCAAAACAGTAATTTCTACCCCTGTGTTTGTCGTGCTAGCATCAGCTCGAATGATGGAATGTACGCCATCAGTTTTTAGCCCAATATATTGGATAATATCCGAAATTGCTTTATCAGAAATTGTATAATCTCCCAAATAACTGTAGGTTGGCCTTACCACTGACTTTTCGGCAAACACTTCTTTATTTCCCCATCGCCGGAATATTTTTAATGGATCAAGAAAATATCCGGAGAATTCTCTCTTAATTTGGAAAGTAGGAACCGGTATGACGTGCTTCCCTAGTTCATGCCTTTGCTTATGGGCAATGCTTCTTTCTCCTTCAGTAGTAATATCCTCAATATACACGGTTTTTTCAATTGCAGGCAGCTCAAGTCTGTCCGCTATTCGCCGAACCATGCCATCTGATGTTCCTAAAATCAAAATAGTTTCAATGTTTAGTTCTTTTATTTTCTCCGCTACCAGAAGCCTATGTTCATTGCTGGTAAACAATGCCGTTCTAATAGCCCCTATTTTAGTGGCCTGTCTTTTTGCCGAAATCCCCGCGGCAACAGTATTTCCGTGAACAAGCAGCCCATCATCAATGATAGACTCTATGTTTAATTCTCTGCAAATATTCATGGCCTGGTAACTTTTCCCTGAGCCGCTTTTCCCAACTAAAGCATAAACTTTCATCTTTACTTCTCCCAATTTGTTTGTTATAATTTATTTAGTTTTCAATTTAGTTAAAAAGGAGGAATATTAAAATGGCTTATATAATTCAAGATTCATGTATCGCTTGTGGCGCATGTGTTGCCGAATGTCCAACAGATGCAATCACAGAAGGAAGCATTTATGTGATTGACCCTGACAAATGTATTGATTGCGGCGCTTGTGCAAATGCATGTCCAGTGGACTCTCCAGTACAAGTATAAACATATTCACACTTTGTATAATTAATAACCGTTTCTAATGAAACGGTTATTTTTTTTTATTCCTTTTTCTGGTTCTTGTTGATATGGTAAGCTAAAGAATGAAGACTATCACTCAAATGAACATTTTCCAGCGCCACTCTTTCTGGCACTTCAATGTCAATCGCCGCAAAGTTCCAGATTCCTTTTACCCCTGCAAAAGAAAGCTTGTCTGCTACAGCCTGTGCACTGTCCTTATAGGTACAAATGATCCCCATGTCTATCTGGTTCTCTTCAACATAACCAACCAACTTATCATAATCCATTACTTCTATATCATTAATCTTTAACCCAATTAATCTTGGGTTTACTTCAAATATTCCGCATACAACAAATCCAGCTTTAAAGTAATAAGTGTAGTTTGCAATAGCCTGCCCCAGGTTGCCAGCACCAACTATTACCATTTTGTACGCCTTATCAAGACCAAGGATCGCACTGATTTCATTATAAAGGCTGCTCACGTTATATCCATAACCTTGTTGTCCAAACCCGCCAAAATTGTTTAAGTCCTGTCTTATTTGGGATGCAGTATATCCAATTAACGCACTAAGCTCACCAGACGAAATTTTGTCCACACCTTTTCTTTCAAGCTCTTTCAAGTATCTTCTGTATCTTGGCAGTCTTTTTATCACTGCATTTGATATTTTTGTGCTTTTATTCATGTATACACCTACCTTATAAGTCATTTTTGAAAAAAACCCGCATATGCGGGCTTTAGTTAGTTTTTTCTTCTACATACTTAACAATGTCACCAACACTTTGGAATTTTTCTGCCGCTTCGTCTGGAACCTCTAAGTCAAATTCATCTTCGATTGCCATAATAATTTCTACAGCATCCAGCGAGTCTGCTTCAAGATCTTTCATCAAATGTGTCTCTAATCCAACCTGTGATTCTTCAACGCCCAATTGTTCTACAATAATGCTCTTTATTTTATCAAATACCATTTTATTTCCTCCATTTTGTTTTTACTTTTTTAATTTATTAACTGATGTAACAAAAATAATTATAATTTACTGTTTTAATATATGCAACTAAAATATTAAATATTTTTATTATTATTTTGATTATCAAACTAATTTTGCAATTTCAACCATTCTTCATACACATTTCCCAGCTTTTCCTTTGAAATTTCAACCTTTTCATTATATTCACTGGCTAGAACGTGATTCGTGAAAACACTCTCTTTACACATTTCCGCCTCATAAATAGCGATTTCCGCCTCAATTTTAGAAATTTCTTCTTCGTATTTTTTGATATCTCTCTCTCTTTTTCTGTTTTTTGCCTCATTTTCTTTATTTATTTTTCGTTGAAGCCCTGGGTCAAACCCCTTTTCGTTCTGTTCCTCTTCCGTTCCCAAATTGCTTTGGGTTTTGCTCAATTCCTCCAAATATTTTTTCCCCGAGTCAATAGATTGCTTTTTTTCTACATAATAATCGTAACTTCCCAGGTAAGAATCAATGCCTGTTTGCGTAAGCTCAAAGATTCTTGTCGGCACTTTATTCAAGAAATATCTGTCATGAGAAACGACGATGACCGTTCCAGGGAAATCAAGCAATGCATCCTCGACGATTTCTTTGGAATTAATATCCAAGTGATTTGTAGGTTCATCCAGTATAATGACGTTTGATCCTGAAAGCATTAGTTTTAAAAGAGTAAGTCTGGCTTTTTCGCCCCCACTCAGGCTAGCAACATTTAAAAATACTGCTTCATTCCTGAATAAAAACCTCCCTAATATACTTCTCATTTCTGTATCAGAGTAGAGTCTGTAAGAATCTTTCATCTCTTCAAACACATTATTTTTCAAGTTCAAAAGCTTTTGTCCCTGATCATAATAGCCAAAAGCAACATTGTGGCCTATTTTAAGATGCCCTTCATCTGGTTCAAGTGTCTGCATCATGATCTTCAATAATGTTGTCTTGCCCACACCATTAGGGCCAACGATACAAATTCGCTCTCCTCTTTTAATATCAAAGTCCACATGATTGAATAATTGTTTCTTATTTTGTCCATGTCCAAAACTCATGGAAAGGTCTTGGGCCTTTAAAACATCATTGCCGCTTTTAAAGTTTTGCTTGAAATGAATCTTAATTTTACCCGTTGGTGCAACCGGTTTACCAAGAACGTCTATTTTCGCCAATTGTTTTTCTCTTGATTGGGCCCGTTTAGCCAGTTTCTCTGTTCCGTGCTGTTTAAACCTTCTGATCATTTCTTCCTGCCGGTCAATTTCCTTTTGCTGCTGATCGTATTTGCGCATTTCATCATCCAGTCTTTGTCTTTTTTTCTCTGCAAAGGTTGAATAATTTCCTTCATATATATACATTTTATGATTTTCCAGTTCGAAAATTTTGTTCACCGTCTGGTCTAGAAAATATCTGTCATGAGAGATTAATACGATTGTCCCTTTATACCCCTTCAAATACTGTTCTAACCATTTTATTGTTCCTATGTCCAAATGGTTGGTTGGCTCATCCAAAAACAGCAGGTCAGGCTTCTTGAGCAACAAGCAGGCCAGTGACAATCTGGTCCTTTCTCCACCACTGAGGGTTGAAATCTTTTTCTCAAAAAAATCCTCGGTGAAAGCCATGCTATTTAGTATCCCATTAATCTCACTTTTATACGAATACCCGTTTTTTCTTTCATATTCCTCCTGCATCAGATGTAATTGCTGAATTTTTTTTTCTACATCTTCTCCATTTTGTGATTTCTCCCCTATTTCAACGGAAAGGTCTCCCATTTCTTTCTCAAGCTCTTCCAAATGGACAAAAATTGAGGATACTTCTTCGTACAGTGTTTTATCAGAATTGAATTCATCACTCTGTTTCAGATATCCCATGGTTGTATCTGAAGAAATAAAGACATCTCCTTCATCTCTTGGCATGTCACCTGACAAAAGGTTTAAAAGAGTTGTTTTACCAGCACCATTTGCTCCAATAACGCCAACCCTATCTCCCTGGTTAATATGAAAGGATATACCGGTTAAAATCACCTCTACCCCATATGCTTTTGTAATATTGTTTGCTGATAATATTATCATTTTTTTCCTTTTTTTATTCTAACGGTAAATTGGGAAACGCGTCCAGACTCATGTCGTCAAGATAGCCCTCTTTAAATTTGTAATATGCTGCGCAGCCGATCATTGCTGCATTATCTGTACAAAGTATAGGGGAAGGGCAGAAAAGTTTTATGCCCTTTTGAATGCATTTATTTTCAAGCATGGTTCGGAGGCTGCTGTTTGCCGCAACTCCTCCGGCAAGAACGATTTTGTCCTTACCCAGTTTTTCAGCTGCATCAATAGCCTTGTTAACGATGACTTCCATGACAGCCTGCTGAAAGCTGGCAGCTACATCTGGAATGTTTATTTCTCTTCCCGCCTGCTTTTCTGTATTCAAATAATTTATCACGCCTGTTTTAGTTCCGCTGAAACTAAAGTCAAAACTATCTTTATCCAAATAAACTCTTTTAAAATGGATGGCATCTTTATTTCCTTTTTTTGAAATTTCATCTATCAGAGGGCCCCCTGGATAGCCAAGACCAAGAACTCTTGCCACTTTGTCAAAAGCTTCTCCCGCTGCATCATCTCTTGTTCTGCCTATTACCTTAAACTTATTATACCCAAGCACCTCAATAATGCTTGTATGGCCTCCCGACACAACAAGTGCCATAAAAGGCGGCTCAAGCTCTTTATGTTCTATATAATTTGCACTGATATGTCCCTGAATATGATGAACCCCAACAAGTGGTTTGCTCATGGCAAATGCAAACGCCTTCGCCGTAGCCAGCCCAATCAAAAGTGCGCCCACAAGACCAGGACCTTGAGTTACCCCAATCAAATCAATATCATCAAGCGTTACCCCAGCCTCTTCCAATGCTTGTTTCGCAACCCCGTTAATGTTTTTTAAATGGTGCCTTGACGCAATCTCAGGGACTACACCCCCAAAAACTTTATGCACATCAATCTGTGACGAAATAATATTGGAAAGTATTTCTCTGCCATTCCTGACAATCGCTACAGACGTTTCATCACAGCTTGATTCAATTGCCATCGTCAAATGATCCATTTTTTCTCCTTCAACAAGCCCATTATATGCCTCATGGGTTTGTCCACATAATCACCGCATCTTCTTTGTTTTCCTGATAATAACCCTTTCGGATGCCAACCTCTAGAAATCCGAATTTCTTATACAGTTCAATTGCTGCTGTATTTGATTTTCTTGCCTCCAGCGTAAAAGTTTTCGTTCCGGCTCGGCTGCGACTTTCTTTCAACAGAACCTCAACGATTGCCATCCCTATATGTCTTCGCCTGAATGCTGGATGAACGGCAACATTTGTAATATGTCCTTCTTCTTGTATCAGCCATACCCCCGCATATCCAATAATCTGCCCTGTTTCTTTCAACTCTGCCACAATATAAAAAGCCAAATTATTATCTTTTAATTCCTTACGGAAAGACTGTTCACTCCAAGGGAAGGAAAAGCAGATTCTATCTAAATCAGCTATCTGGCACACGTCTTTTTCAGTTGCCTTTCTAATAACTATCTCTGACATTATTCTACCTCTTTTATTTATAAGCTGCCAGCGTGCCCTCTTCCAATTTACGCTG